>QGUR01000549.1 GCA_003242205.1 Chloroflexota bacterium
CCGCACCCTGTTTTCCCGCAGGCGCCGCTTCTTAGCGCCCCCCTGCCCCGGCGCAACGGCGAATATGTCGCGGTTCGCGCCGACGCCGTTATCGCCATTCCGGACGAACTGGCGCTGGAACAGGCGGCACTGGCCGAACCCACGGCCTGTACGATTCACGCGGCGCGTCTGGCGAATGCGACGGCAGACGACACGGCCCTTGTAATCGGCGCGGGGCCGATTGGCCTGCTGATGATTCAGGCGCTACGGGCGCGCGGCGTGGAAACAATCTGGGTCGCCGACCTGAACGCCGAACGGCTGGCCATGGCCGAAGCGCTGGGCGCGAAACCGATGCCATCCGGCGACGATGCGCTGCGCGGCGCGGTCGATCTGGCCGTGGACGCCGTTGGGCTGGCCGCGACGCGCCAGACCTGCCTGACGGCGACCGTTCCCGGCGGGCGCGTCGTCTGGATCGGCCTGCACGAAAGCCACAGCGCCCTCGACATCAACGATATGGCCCGCCGCGAACTGACGACCATCGGCTCGTTCGCCTACGCGCCACAGGACTTTCGCGCCGCGGTCGATGGGCTGAGCCGGGGCGATTTCGGCCTGCCGGCGGAATGGACGCGCGTCGAACCGCTTGCCAACGGCGCGGCCTGCTTCGAGGAACTGCTGCGCGGGTCGAGCGTAGCCAAAATCTGGTTACGGCCCTAGGAACCGCGCCCTCGCGCCGGATAAAGGGTACTCAGATCACCCGCTCGTTGCCGCCGTCGATGGGAACCTGCGCGCCGGTCGTTTTGGCAAACAGCGGCTCGCACATGGCCGCCGCCATTTCGCCAACGTCGCGACTCGTGACCTCGACGCGCAGGACGTTGTTCGTCTTGTACTCTTCGACGGTCATGCCATAGTGCTGCGCCCGCAGCGCCAGCAACTCGTCGCTCCAGAGGGCCGTATCGAAGACCGCGTTCGGATGGATGGTGTTGACGCGAATGCCGTCCTTGCCCCATTCGAGCGCCGTCACGCGGGCAAGCTGGTTCAGCGCCGCCTTGGAAGCCGAATAGGCGGCGACGCCGGGGCCGGGCGCGGGCACGTTCTTGGAGCCGATCACAACGACCTTGCCGCCGCGCGGCGCGAGGCGCAATAGCGGATAGCTCTCGCGCAGCAGCGTCAGATTGGCTGTCAGGTTCACGTCGAGCACGCGCTGCCAGTCGCCGCGCTGCAAATCCCTGATCGGCGCGCTTTTCGGGAAGATACCGGCGTTGAGGATCAGCATGTCGAGGCCGCCGAAACGCCGCGCAGTCGCTTCCAGCGCCGCCTGCACCGCCGCCTCGTCCGTCACATCACACACCAGACCAAGCCAGTCGGGCCGGTCATACTGCTCCACAACCGCCGGATTAAGGTCAAGCCCGGCGACCGCCGCGCCGCGCGCCAGCAGCGACTCGACGCAGGCTTTGCCGATGCCGGAAGCCGCGCCCGTCACCAGCGCGATTTCGCCCGTCAGGCTGGGCGGCCGGCCCTGACGCCGCAGCTTGGCCTGTTCCAGATCCCAGTACTCCATCTCGAACAGGTCGCGCGGCGGTAACGCCTGCCAGCCTCCAAGCGCCTCGGCGCGCAGTATGATTTCGATGGTGTGCGCGTACAGGTC
>QGUR01000550.1 GCA_003242205.1 Chloroflexota bacterium
GATGCTGCCGGATGTCGTTAAAGGCAGTCGCAGCCCGCGCGACGCAAGGGAAACGCAGCCGGCGGGTCAGATGCTGCAACAGGCAGCTTTGCCCGCCGAAGGGCAGGATTAAGGGGCCGGCTTCCAACAACGAAAACGCCCGGCGAGGTCTGGATGACTTCGACCGGGCGTTTTATTTGCGGTGCGGGCGGCGGCAGAGCTTACTGCGGCAGCTCCAGCACGTAAATCGCGTTGTCGTAAGGAATGGCGCTCGCCGGATCGGCAACCGCGCCGGTCAAGTACAGCCGGTCGCCGCTGGCGTCGAAATAAAGACCGGCAAGCGGGACGAGAACGCGCGTGTCTTCGGCAAGCGGAGAGGGAATTTCCGCGATTTCCCCGATGTCGAGATCGGCGATCTGGATCGACTCAATGGCGCTGTTGGAGATGCTCAACCACGCGGCGCGCCTGCCATCCGGGGAAATTGCCAGCGGGCGCTGGGTGAATTTCTCAGCGGCAATTTGCATCACAATCTCCCCTGTCCCGGCATCGAGCGCCAGCAGCGATTCGGTTCCGCGGTCGAGCGTATACAGGCGCTGACCATCGGCGCTGTATTGCAGCACGGTCATCGGCACGCTTGGCTGTCCCAGGCCAGGATCGTAGATCACATTCGGCTCGCCGGTCGCCACATCCCAGACGATGACGCGGCCATAAAGCGTCGCAACCGCGATTTCGGAACCATCGGGTGAAACGCGCAGCGCCGCCGGGCCATCCGGGACGCCCATCTGTTGCTCGCGCAAGGCTTCGAAGGTGTCCGGTCGCTCCATCATGAGGCGCGTCATGTGGCCCGTTTCGGTATCCCAGATTTGAATCTGCAGCGGTCTGGCAGCCACAACGGCAACGCTTTGCGTCCCCGGTATCCACTGCATCCCTCCACCATCGGGCGCAACCGGCAGTTGCCGGATACGTTCGCCGGTTTCAATCTCCCAGAGGTCGATCCAGCCCACCGGGTAAAGGGCTGCCAGCAAGCGGCCATCGGGCGAAAAGGCCACATCACGGGCATAGTCTGTCTGGCCGTCAAAGGCTTCAATCCCCGCGCCGCGCTCAAGGTCGTAGACACGGATCGGCAGCAGGAATGAATGCACCTCACCGTGATAGGTTGCGTCCTCGAAGGTTGCCAGCAGGCGGCCATCGGGCGAGATGCGGCTGTTGAACACCTCGCCATAGGCGGTGATGGTCGTGACATCCTGAGCGAAGGCCGCCGGAAGGCCCGCCGACACAAGCAGAAGTGCCGCAACCACGACGGTGAGTTTCAGACGGCGCATGAGACTCTCCTCACTCTCACTATGAAAAGGTACGGGGCGTTTGCTCAGGACAAGGTTATCAGACAGCGGGAGAATGGCAAATCAGGGGGAAACCAGTTCCGGCGAATAAGCCGTATTCGAGGAGTCTAATGCCTCAATCGGCGTGAGCAGGGTTCGAACCATACCTTACCCATATCAGCGTCGCGACGAGAATGGGAGTTTCAATGCCTCAATCGGCGTGAGCAGGGTTCGAACTGTCGAAAAGAAGCTCTCGAAAGATATTGAGAGCTTTGTTTCAATGCCTCAATCGGCGTGAGCAGGGTTCGAACAGGACGCCG
>QGUR01000551.1 GCA_003242205.1 Chloroflexota bacterium
TACTGCTATATATTCTAATGTTTAGGAGACACCCGAAAACTGCACAGCGTCGATCGTCGGCAGCATTAGATTCGTCCGCGCGATTGCCACAGCATCGACCGGAGCGCATGTGCTATACTCTGGGCCGTTGCCTCAGACACATGCGATTTGAGAACGCCCATGAGTGACCTGACCGAACTGACCGTGACGCAGGCGGTGGCCGGGCTGCGCGCCCGCGACTTTTCCGCCGTTGAACTGACGCAGGCTTACCTCGACCGCATCGACCGCCTCGATGGCACGATCGGCGCTTACATCACGGTGACGCCGGAGCTGGCGCTGCAACAGGCGCGGCAGGCCGACGAAGCGCTGGCGCGCGGCGAAGCGGGGCCGTTGGCGGGCGTTCCGCTGGCCGTGAAAGACGTGCTTTCCACGCGCGACATCGAAACGACCTGCGCCTCGCGCATCCTCAAGGGGTATATCCCGCCGTTCACGGCGACGGCGATTCAACGCCTGTTCGACGCAGGCATGGTGCTGCTGGGCAAGACCAACATGGACGAGTTCGCCATGGGGTCTTCGACCGAAAATTCGGCCTGCGGGCTGACGCGCAATCCGTGGGATCTGGAGCGCGTGCCGGGCGGCAGCAGCGGCGGCAGCGCGGCGGCGGTCGCGGCGCGCATGGCGGCGGCGGCCATCGGCACCGATACGGGCGGCAGCATTCGCCAGCCGGGGGCGTTCTGCGGCGTCGTCGGCCTTAAGCCGAGCTACGGGCGCGTTTCGCGCTACGGGCTGATCGCCTTCGGCTCGTCGCTGGACTGCGCCGGGCCGTTGACACACACGGTTGAGGACGCGGCCCGCCTGCTGCAAATCATGGCCGGCCATGACCCGCTGGATTCGACCTCGATGCCGGTCGAGACGCCGGATTACACGGCGGCGCTGACCGGCGACGTGCGCGGGCTGCGTATCGGCGTGCCGAAGGAATATTTCATCGACGGCATGCAGGCCGAAGTCGAAGCGGCGGTGCGCGCGGCTATCGCGCATCTGGAAAGTCTGGGCGCGCAGATTGTCGACATCAGCCTGCCGCACACCGATTACAGCATGCCGGTGTACTACATCATCGCCCCGGCGGAGGCCAGCGCCAACCTCGCCCGTTATGACGGCATTCGCTATGGCCAGCGCGTCGAAAAGGGCGCGATGTGGGAGACTTACAAGGCGACGCGCGGGCAGGGCTTCGGGCCGGAGGTGAAGCGGCGCATCATGCTCGGCACGTACGCGCTTTCGGCGGGCTATTACGACGCCTACTATGGCAAGGCGCAGCAGGTACGCACGCTCATTCGCCGCGACTTCGACGAGGCGTTCAAAGAGGTGGACATCATCGCCGCGCCGGTCACGCCGACGACGGCGTATGGGATTGGCGAGAACATCGACGATCCGGTGAAGATGTATCTTGGCGACGTGTTCACGCTCCCGGCCAGTCTGGCGGGGCTGGCAGCGATCAGCCTGCCCTGCGGGCGCGACTCGCAGGGATTGCCCATCGGCCTGCAAATCATCGGCCCGGCCTTTGGCGAAGCGCGCGTGCTGCAGGCCGCCCACGCCTACGAGACGACGACCGAGTGGCACAAGGCCGCGCCACAGGTGGC
>QGUR01000016.1 GCA_003242205.1 Chloroflexota bacterium
CTCTCCCCTTATTATTTCCATTCCTCTTTTGTCTGTCGCTTCAATTTGTTTTAAATACCTGGTCAAGCCGGAGGCGCACCTGCGCCCGGGTTTCCGTACCGTGATTGATCACCTGCAGTAGCGCTTCCCACACCTTCAGCGACGCTTCCGGCTTCAGAAACGGCGGCGTAACCCGGCGGTTCAGGTCTGCAGGCGACAGTTCATCCAGAAAGTCGCGTATTTCCTCTTCCAGCGCCTTCCATTCCTCGCGTAGCAGCGCGCGCGTCGGCAAGTGCGTCTCATCGAGAAATTCCACACCGCCATGCCAGAGGTAGTTGATCCACAGGTTCTCGGTCGCGACCATGCGAACGCAGAGCGCCCGGACGCTTGGGCCACCATCGCCATCGGCCCCGGTATATTGCTCCTCACTGAGCGCAGCGATGGACTGCCAGAGCCGCTCATTGGCCCAGTAGTGGTAGTCGAAGAGATGGATGAGCGATTGCTTGTCCACTGTCTCAGCCTCCCATTTTCGTCCGCAACGCGAACCTGCTTCTCTTTACGCACGCCGGTTTCCACAGGTTGCGCTACCGGGAACCACATCGCAGCTCAAGAACACATGTTCTATCATAACAAGGTTACTTCAATAAGGCAAGCAAATACTTGTTTATAACAAGCAACTGCTTTTATTCTTGTATTTACAGCTGGAACACCTATACTGAGCGCTATGGCACAACGAAGTTACAACCAGTTCTGCGCGCTGGCGTTCGCGCTCGACCTGATCGGCGAGCGCTGGACGCTGCTCATCATCCGCGAGTTGCTGACCGGCCCGAAGCGCTTCACCGATCTACAGGAAGGCCTGCCGGGAATCAGCACCAATTTGCTCTCCGAACGGTTGAAAACACTGGAACAGCACGGGCTGGCGCGACGGCGCACGCTGCCGCCGCCCGCCGCATCGATGGTCTACGAACTGACAGACGTCGGGGCTGCGCTGGAAAGCGCCATGCTCGCGCTTGGGCAATGGGGAAGCCGGTTCCTGCCGCCGTCACTGGACGGGCTAGCGCTGCCGAGCGCCGGGGCTATGGCGCTGGCGATCAAGGCGTTTTTCCGCACCGCGCAGGCGCGGGGCGTGCGCGAGACGTACGAGCTTCATCTGGACGAGGCAGTGCTTACAGTGGCCGTGGATGACGGCAACATCGACGTGCGACAGGGCGAAACGTCCCACCCTGACGCCGTGATCCACACGCAGATGCCGGTGTTTGTGGCCCTGTTCGCCGGACAGATGACGCCAGACGACGCGCTCAGCGGCGGGCTGGTACGGATCGACGGAGAGCAGCAGGCGCTACAGCGCTTTCTGAGCCTGACCGGCGTGGAGGCCCCGGCGGCATAAGCGGTACGAAGTTCCGCTCGACGCCGCCGGGCCGGCAGGCCTGCGCCGTGACACTATCCGGCGCTGTTGCAGGCAATCGCCTCATAATCAACCGCATCGACATCATCGGACAGCCGGGTGATGGGCGTCGCCTCGCCGCTGCCGGGGTCGAGCCGCCACAGCATGTCGTAGTTGGCTTCACTGTTGCTGTTGTTGGTCGAAATGACATACAGCGTGCCGTCGGGCGTGAAGGACATGCCCTCCACGTCCAGTATCGGCGCGCCATCCTGCGTGCTGGTCGGAATGGAAACCAGCCGCGCGGGGATCAGCCCGGTCGTGAGATCGGCGGCGTCGAAGTCGAGCGTCGCCAGCGCGCTGTCGAAGGCTTCCGTGCCCGCCAGAATATAGAACGTCCCGGTCACCGGATCTACGGCCATGTCCTTGACGTTGTTATAGGGCAGATCGGACAGGCCGCTCAGGTCAATCTTGAGATAATCGTAGCCTTCGCCAAAGGCGTCGCGCACGATCGTGCCGGTCTCGGTGTCCACCTGAAAGAGCAGGTTTTCCTCGTCCTGATGCACGCCCCAGACGATGCCGGTTTCCGGCTCCAGCGCCATGCTGTCGATATCCTTCAGGAACGCGTCGTAAAGCGCCGGGTTGCGGGCAGGTTCATCGGCTGACACCAGTCCATCGCCAACCGGCGTGAAGACGCCGCTGGCCAGATCGATGACGCCGAACTGCGCGACTTCCCGCTCGTCGGCTGCGTACAATGCCGTGCGGTCGGCGTTGAAGGTCATACCCTCGATTTTCACCGATCCTGTCTGGCCGATTTCCACCGTTTTCCCGGTCGTCAGGCTGACGACTACCAGCGTATCGGCCTCGCTGCCGGTGCGCGAATTGGCGTCGGACAGCGCGTAACAGACATTGGCGGCTTCGCGCGCTCTGGCTTCGGCGACGGCCGCTTCCGCTTCCGCGCTGGGGGCGAACTCGATGCTGCCCAGATGGATGGCGTTGTGCTCCACGCCTGCGCCGGACGAATCGGTCACGGCCATACGCTCCATCGTTGTCACGTCGTACAGGCCCGTATACACGTCATAGGTTCCCGCGTCCATGTCCTCCGGCAGCGCCAGTGTCCACTCGTCGACGACGTTGAGGCCCGCCGGCCAGTCCTTGGTCGGGAAACGGCCGCCAAACGGCTGCTGGTCGAACGCCAGCAGTTCCCCGTCGCCCTGCGGCACAAGATGGAAGAATTGCGTCAGGTCGCGGTCTGGCGCGGTGGATGTCCGCCACCAGAAGCTGACCGGCAATTCGCGGATTTCGACCGTTTCTTCCGGCAGCGCGTACCCGTCGAGCGTGATGCCCTGACCGGCGAAGTGGTAAGCCGCAGCGACCGCAGGATCAGGCGGGGGCGTCGCGCCGAGCGCGGGGATACTGGCCAAAATCACGGCATCGTCAGCCAGCAGCGGGCGATTTTCGGAGAAACTGACCGGCAGGCCGGTGGTGTCCTGCCACGGGCGGCCCAGCGGCCACGGCCCCGACCAGATGCGAACCGTCAGCCAGTAACTCGCCGGAGCCGGCAGGTTGCGCGGAAACTGGATGTAGTGCGTGCGCTTCATGACGACGCCGGGAATCCAGGCATGGCTGGGGATGATCCCGACGTGTAGATCATCGCTCTGGGCCACCGACTCGATTTCGGGATGGCTTAGGGCGTGTATCGACAGGCTATAGTCCGTATCCAGCGGTTCGTTCGCGCGCCAGTAAAGAGTGACCATCGCTTCACCGCCCGGTTCGATCACTTCAGGCGTGACGTCGTAACCGATCAGCGATACCTTGCCGAAGTTCACGTTGACCGGCACGCCGGTCAGCCGCAGTTCAACTAACGGCTGGAAATAGAGCGCGAACACCATCCACGCGCTCCAGAGAACCCCGCCACCCAGCGCGACGGTTTTGAGCGCCGCCCAGCCGCGCCCATGAAGCTGCTGCTGGGCAAATAGCAGCAGCCCCGCCAGCGAAACGGTCGCGCCGATCATTTCGCCCATTTCCTCGAACAGCGACATCCATTCAAGCTGAGGGTTATGGTCGACAAAGCCGCCCTCGACCAGCTCTTCAATCAGGACGCCACCCGTGACCATGATCGTCAGCCCGGCGAGCAGCAGGAAAAAAACCAGCAGGTGGCGGCGGAAACCAAACCAGTACGCCAGCCCGGAAAGGCTGAAGAACACGATCGCGCCGATGGCGTATGGTAGCTGGTAGGCATCGCTGGGGCCGCGCCCGCCAAAATAGTTGTGCAGCGAATAGAATTCATCGAAACTGAGATAGGCGAACAGGACGGACGCCAGCAGCCAGTAGGCCCGCTGCCACAGCCTGAAGCCCGGCGCGAACAGGGCCACGCTCAGGGCGACGAACCCTACCATCATGAGCTGAAGCGACGAGAAACTCGTGCCGAGGTTGCGTTCGTGGCGCAGGTCGAAGAACCAGGCGGTCGCGCCATCGCTAAAGACGCCTGCCGCTTGCAGCAAATGCAGCACTGCCAGAATGACTTCGGCGACAATCACGGCGATTAGCAGATTGCGCGCCAGTGGCCGCAACCCCCGACGGGAAAGAAGCACGGCAACCACCAGGCAAAACCCGGCAATCGCCAGAATAATGACAAAGAAGGCAAGTTGCAGGACCGTTGTAGACATCGGTTTTCAGCCGCTTTCGCTGCTCTCGGCGTACAAACGCGCCCAGTATAGCAGGTGCGCCACGCCGGTAAAGCGCCAGATGGCCCAGATTGCTCCAACAAAAAACGCGACGGCTGCCGGTTTCCCGGCAACAGCCGTCGCGTCCCAAAGGGGGCTCCGTCCGACTGACGGAGGGAGATCAGCCGGCGGTAGCCGCCGCGCCTTCGGTCTCCTCAATAGCCTCAACGTCAAGGTCGATCCGGACTTCCTTGCCGACCAGCACGCCGCCCGTTTCCAGCGCGACGTTCCACGTCAGACCGAAATCTTCGCGATTGATCTGCGTGCGGGCCTCAAAACCGGAAACGCGCGCGCCCGTCATGCCAACAGCAGTGCCAACATGCTCCACCTTGAGCGTAACGGGCTTGGTGACGCCGCGAATGGTCAGGTTGCCGTGCACGTCAGCGGTGTTTTCGCCGGTAATGGTGACATCGGTGCTCTTGAAGGTGATGGTGGGATAATTTTCAACATCCAGGAAGTCGGCGCTACGCAGGTGGTTATCGCGATCTTCCACACCGGTGGAGATGCTCGCAGCGTCGATAACCGCTTCGACATAGCTTTTTTCAGGATGCTCAGGGTCGAATTCGAGCTTGCCGCTCACCCGATCGAAGCCGCCACGAACGGTGGACACCATCATGTGGCGTACGGAGAAGTTGGCGCGGCTGTGGGCAGGGTCAAGTTTCCAGGTCGGCATGTGAAATCCCTCCAGATTTCGAGCTTGATCGTTAAGTGGACTACAGTCCGTTTACGGTTCTAACGATACCACGCCGGCCCCGAAAATGGAAGTGAACAGATGATGAGAAACGGACCGAAGTCCGTTTCATCACCTTCGGGCAAACAGAAAGCGGAGCGTCCTGAGAACGCTCCGCCTCCCTGTCGCTCGATGATCGCCCGGTCAGGCGATCAGTTGATTCAGCGTGTCGATCAGGCCCTGCCGCACACGCTCACGACTGTAACCAAGCGCCTCGCGCTGGAAATCCTGCATGTGCGGATTCAGCAGCCCGTACAGCACATCGGCCTTGTAGTCAATATCGCCCGAAACGCCGATCCGCTCCATCAGGCTACGGATCGTCTGCCGCCACCATAGATGCGCCGGATGTTCCAGCGAACTGGCGCCTACACCGATGACGCGCAGCCACTTGAGATGGGACTCGACAAACTCAAGCACCTGCTCGATAAACCAGCACAAGTCGTCGTAGGGATCGCCATCGGCGCGCAGTCGATCGAGTGTACGCTCCTGCAATTCGCGCTGGTCCTTGTCCAGCAGACCGAGGCATAGGTCAGTCTTGCTGGTGAAATGACGATAGAGCGTGCCTTTGCCGACACCCGCTGCTTCAGCGACCGCCGACATGGATACCGCTTCAACGCCATATTCATCAAACAAGCGCTCTGCCGTTGCCAGCAGAAGGTTACGGTTCTTGATCGCATCCGCGCGGGTGGGCCGCAGCTCCTGCAGCATGATGACATCGTCGTTCATGGGCTGTCCACCCGGTTTTCTTGCGTACATGACACCGCTATTATAGCACGACGCTTCCAACCCTTGTGAACGGACAGGCAAAAAAGTTGCAAATAGCGCGTCGCTTTCGTGGTATGCTTGCCAGCCGTGTTTCGCCATCAACCGGAAGGCCTTATGCTGAAGCTCCGTCTGCTGTTTGTCTGCCTGCTGTTCACCCTCAGTGCCGCCTGCACCTTCGACTTCGAGCCGCCGCAAACCGGGGGCGCGCTGCCGCCGACCGTACCGCCACAGACCAACATTCGCGGCGAACAAGCGGTCGTGACGTCGATCATCGACGGCGACACAATTGACGTCAGTATCAACGGCGTAAGCTATCGCGTTCGCTACATCGGCATCAACACGCCGGAACGGGACGAAGCCTGTTACCGCGAGGCCAGAGAAGCGAACGCCAGTCTGGTACGCGGGCAGACCGTCACGCTTGTCAGGGACGAGAGCAATACCGACCAGTATGGCCGCCTGCTGCGTTATGTGTATGTCGGGGATCGTTTTGTCAACGCGGAGCTGGTAGCGCAGGGTTATGCCGAAGCCGTCGAATACCGGCCCGACACGCGCCACACCGCCTATTTTCGCGAGCTAGAGACCCTGGCGCGGGAGGCGAACGTCGGATGTCACCCGACGGGAATTTTCGACGACGGTTCGCTGACCCGTTAGCGCCATCCGCTTGCGCCAGCGTTCGCTGATGAGCGTGGCCGTTGCGATGGTCGTCGTCCAGTTCACGGCCAGATCGAACAGCGACGCCTGCCGGTCGACCATCGCCGTTTGCGCCAGTTCGGTGATTAGCCCGAAGACCAGAGCAAAGCCAACGGCGACAAACAGCGCGCGCGGCGCGGGCAGCAACGCCTTGCCGGCCCACCACCAGATGATGACCAGCAGAGAAAACGTGACCACATGGCCCAGAGTCAGCAAAAGCTCGCGCTGCAAGTCCGGCGGGCCGGGCGGCGCGGGCGGCCCGACCAGCGGCTGTGTGCTGGACTGTACCAGCAGAATCGTCACGAACACGGTGTAAGCCAGCGCAACGCTCCAGCGGATGGGCAGGCTGGTCAGCAGCGCGAGGGGCGATTTACTGTCGTTAACATGACGTCTCATCAGTCGGGACCTCGAACTCGCGAGGCCGTATCCTAGTCCGGCGCGGCCAGTTTTGCCAGACGCTAATGCTACGTTTTGGCAACGGTTCGGGCGTCAGACACGCCCGTAGACTTCGAGATTCGCCCCATACAGCCCTGCGCCCGCCGCCGAAGCCAGAAACACAATCGCATCGACAACCTGCTCCGGCGTGACCCACTTATCGGGATCGGCCTTCGGCATTGCCGCGCGGTTTTCCGGCGAGTCAATCGTGCTCGGCGAGACGGCGTTCACATGAATGCCCTGATCGCGCACTTCCAGCGCCAGACTTTCAACGATGCGAAGCGCGGCGGCTTTCGAGGCCGCGTAAGCCGCTGCGCGCGCGCCGCCCCGCAGCGCCGAGCGCGACGCGACGACGACAATATGACCGCGCACGCCTTTTTCCAGCATGTGACGCGCGACCCGCCCCGCCGTCAGATAAACCGGCGTCACGTTGGTCTGCCACATTCTGTCCAGCAGTTCGGTTCCGGGATCGTAAACATGCGCGCCGCCCGCGAAACCGCCGGCAGCGTGAACCAGCACATCGATCTGTCCCCAGCGCGCCTCGACCTGATTGACGAGCGCGTCGACTTCACCGGCGTTCGCCAAATCCGCCGTCACGACCATTGTTTCGGCGTTCAGTTCGTCCACCAGCCGGTCAAGAGCAGCAGCCCTGCGCGACACCAGTACGAGCTTTGCCCCTTCACCGGCGAAGCGACGCGCCGCCGCCGAGCCGACATTGCCGGTCGCGCCGGTAATCACAACCACTTTATCCGCAAACTCGCTCATGACGCTGTGCCTTTCTTCAGTGAGATCGCGTGCCATCACCGTCCATTCAAGAACCGTTAAAGCGCCGGCCCGGCACGATCATGACACCGGCCGCAATTCGACGATCAGCCCATCGCTCCAGCCATATTTGTCGTCCATCAGGCGCGTTACCGCCGCGGCGAGTTCCGGCTCGGCGTCGGCGTTGACAATCCGGCCGATACCCTCCTCAGTGGTCTGCCCAACCCGAAACTGAACCGAGGGATGATGACGGATATTCTGCACCCAGTGCGCGCGTTCGCGGTGTTCCGACACCAGGTAATAACAGCCGCCGTATTCCACAAACCAGATTTCGATGTTATGCGGGTTGCCGGTCTTGTGGCCCGTGGTACGCAGATACAGATATTGTTCCATGCTCTCGCCCTCGAAGTCATCACAGATGGCGTAGGGCAACCGTCAGGGATTAGCCTTTCAGAATGGCGCGCCTGTTGTTATTATGCCAGCCTTCCAGAATAGTGGTCGTTCACTGAGGTAAGGTTCATGCTGAGTGTTCGTTTCCGTTCATGGCACTTCATTGTCATCACTGTCGTCACGATGCTCGCTCTTTTCCCCGTCCCGGCTGCACCGGTCGCAGCTCAGGAAATCGACGAGGAAGCCACGCCCGATCCAACTCTGTATGATCCCACCGTCTGTTACGATCACCAGGACGGCAGCCCGCTCAGCGATGAGTGCGCGGAAATGATCGAGCGCTATCCCGTGCCGCCGCTGCTGTCGCCCGTACCGAAAGACCGCTTCACGATGTCGCGCTACAGCTTCTGGAGAGTAGGCCCGCACGCCGTCGCCAAGTATGACGCGCCGAACGGCAATATCATCGACTATATCCCGGAAGGTTATAACTTCGTCACCGCCATTGACCTGAGCGTGGATGGCTGGATACAAATCGATGGCGGCGCGTGGGTCCAGCGTGATGGCGCGATCTACACCACTCCGTCGGAGTTTTCCGGCGTGCTGATTGAGGAAGGCGGGCTGGACTACGACTTTGCCTGGGTGCTCGACATGAGCCGGATTCATGTCTCGGAATATCCGGGCGGCCCGTGGGAACCCAAAACCGAGCGCTGGCTGAAGCGCTATGAACTGGTCAACATCTTCTCGACCGCGGTCGATGAGGAAGGCTGGAACTGGTACATGATCGGCCCGAACCACTGGGTCGAACAGCGATTTGTCTCCAAAGTCTCGAAAATCGAGCGTCCTGAAGGCGTGACCAACGAACGCTGGATCGCCATCGATCTGTACGAGCAGAATCTGGTCGCTTACGAAGGCGACACGCCCGTGTTTGCAACGCTGGTTTCAAGCGGCACGAAAGGCTGGGATACCCGTGAAGGCATCTTCGATGTCTGGGCCATGTTGCCGGCAGACAGCATGAGCGGCGCAACCGGCGCTCCTGAAGCCTACGCGCTGCAAACCGTGCCCTGGACGATGTATTTTGACGGCGGCATCGCGCTGCACGGCTCTTACTGGCACGACGTCTATGGCTACCGCACCAGCCACGGCTGCGTCAATATCACCATCAGCGACGCGCGCTGGCTGTACGAGTGGCTGGAAGAAGGTGGGAAGAACGAAGACGGCGTGATCGAAAACGCCATCTATGTTTACAGCACGGGCGAATACGGCACAACGCAGTCTGGCATTTAGAGCCAGCAACATTGAGCTTGCATCAACCGCGCGGCTAAAGACCGCGCGGTTTTGTTTTGCCGCTTCAGCATGCTCCGCCATCCGTTTCGCCCACCCACCCGCTCCACACAGGCGCGTTTTCCGGCATGGCAGTTTTTCGTCCGCCACGCCTTCGCACTACAATTAGACGCGGGAGGGGCACAACGCCGCGCTCTCCCGCTATTAGCTGCCATCAACCGGGGAAACCGCCATGGAAATAGCCATTCAGGAAGACATGCTGCCGGGGCGCACGATGCTGGAAAAGTTCGCCCATGCCCGCGATCTGGGCGTCGCGGGGATTGAGTTCTGGGGGCGCGGCCTGGAACACAAGGTCGCCGACATCGTCGCTGCCATGGAACAGACCGGCGTGCGCGCGGCGGCAGTCAATCACGGGCGTCAGAGCCGGCTGCTGGACCCGGATCCGGAGGAGCGCGACCGCGCTCTGGCGGAGCTGCGGTCGTCAATCACCTGCGCAGCGGATATTGGCGCCAAAGGCGTGATTTTTGTGCCGCACTTTTTCGGCCCGATCCTGCCCGATCTGTCGCCCTTTATGACGGCCACCCAGCTTCAGGCCGAACTACTGCACGCGCATCTGCGGACGCTCGAAGACTTCGCCGACGCCATGGACGTTGAGCTGTATGTCGAGCCAGTCAACCGTTACGAAACGCACTTTCTCAACCGGCTCGATCAGGCATCGATGATCACACGGCGGCTGAATCATCCGCGCGTGAAAATCGTGGCCGACCTGTTTCACATGGCGCTGGAAGAAGACGACATTGTCGCGGCCATTCGCGCCAACGGCGATCAGATCGGGCACGTGCATCTGGCCGACAGCAACCGCCGCCTGCCGGGTCAGGGCCGCACGGATTTCGCCGCCGCCGCGCAGGCGCTCCGCGAAGTGGGTTACGACGGCTGGGCAGCCTACGAAGTCGGCGATCCCGGCGACAACGCGCCACGAGCCGCGCAATATCTGGCCGACCTGCCCGCCAGCCTCAACCTGCTGCGCGACGCCGGTTTTGCATAATCGTCGCCCGGTGTCCGGCCCTCGCGCTCCGATCACGCGCGGCGAGTCCTCGCGGCAGAATCCGGTCGCGCAGGCCGAGCTGGCGCATCTCGAACGCTCGACGCGCCGCAGTGCCCGGTTATTCACGCGCGGCTTCGCGCTGGCGCTCGGCGTTTCATTGCTGCTCGGCCTCGGTCTGGGGCTGATGGCGCGCTCCGGCAGCCTGACGAGCGTCAACCTGCGCGAAAATTACCTGTTTTTCCGGGAGGTATTGCGCCACGCCAACACCGCGCTCACACTGATGTTGCTGCTGGGGCATATCGTCCTGATGTGGGAAACGCTGCTCGCCGCCGCCGACTCCATTACGCGAGAGAAGCGTGCGGGCACGTGGGACACGCTGGTTCTGACACCACTGACCGCCTGGCAAATCGCCGACGGCAAGTGGTGGGGCGTGCAAGCGTACATTTACCGGCAACAGACCGGGCTGATCGTGTTACGCGTGGCCACCTTCCTGTGGCTGATCCTGTCATCGCCCCATGAAACCATGGGCGTCGTCGCGCTGCTTGTCGCCTTTACGCTCGCGCTGGCGATCATGGCGCTCAATCTGGCGCTTGCTGCCGCGCTTGGGTTGGTGGCTTCGTTCGCCAGCCGTATCCTCTCGCCGGTGGCGATTGCGCTGTGCGGCTATGTCACGAGCATTCTGGTTCACTTTGGCGCGCACCTGCTGTTATTTCAGCCGTTGCTGCCGGGGCCGCGAGATGCAACCGGCTTCGCGGCCTCGGCCATGGCGGTCGCCCTGCTCGACGGTGGCACGCTGCTCTCGACACACCTCGCCTCGTTCAGCGACAGCCGTTATCTGTTTGCGCTGCTACGTATCCTGCCGGTTTCGGTTATCCTGTACGCCGGGCTGACGGGCGTCTGTCTGCTGCTCGCACGCTGGCACGCCATGCGCCACAGCGCGACGTGAAGCGGTACTACATTAATCCTCGCTATAATCGGCGGCATCGTAGCCATGCAATCAGAGAGGAAAAGACCGTATGAAATACACGGCTGAAACCATGCTCATACGCTCCAAAGACAGCGGCGGCACGGGCGTTTTTGCCGAAGTTTCCGCCGAGCAGGCGGGCTGGGAATTTCTCAACATGCAGGCGCGGCGGCTTAATGCCGGGCAGACCTACAGCGGCAACACCGGCGATTTTGAATACGCGCACGTCATCCTCGGCGGCAGGTGTAATGTACGTACCAGCCAGGGCAATTTTGACAATGTGGGCGGGCGTAAGGACGTCTGGAGCGGCATGCCACATGCGATCTATCTCTCGCGCAACACCGATTTCGAGATCGAGGCGCTGACCGACGGCTTTGAGGTCGCAAGCTGCTGGGTTCCGACCGATCGCGATTATCCCGCGCAGCGCATCAGTCTGGGCAAAAACACGCCGGTCGAACTGCGCGGCGGCGGCAACGCCTCGCGGCAGATCAACAGCATCATCCCGCCGGGCTTCAACTGCCACCGTATCGTCGCCGTCGAAGTCTATACGCCGCCGGGCAACTGGAGCAGCTTCCCGCCGCACAAGCACGACGTACACCGGGAAGACGAGCAGGGCAATGTCATCGAGGCGGACCTTGAAGAAATCTATTTCTACAAGATCAACCCGCCGGAGGGATATGCCTACCAGCGCGTCTACAACGACGATCGGAGCATCGACGGCCTGATGCTGGCCGGCAACCACGACATCGTGCTGGTTCCGGAAGGCTACCACCCTGTCGTCGGCATGCCCGGTTACAACACCTATTATCTGAACTTTCTGGCGGGTTCGGCGCAGTCGCTGGCCAACGCCGACGACCCCGCGTACGCATGGGTGAAATCGACCTTCACGGAGCTCGATCCGCGCGTGCCTGTAGTGCGGCCCGAAGACGACTGACCGCCTGCCCGACAGCGGGAACAGTCACGTTCACAATCAGCGGGAATCAAAAGCGGGGCAGCCGGAGCCGCCCCGCTGAGTCGATAAACAGGTTATTGCCGGAGCGTGGCGTTAACCGTCACTTCGGGAACGCTCGCCAGCGCCTTCGAAACCGGGCAATTCTCTTTGGAAAACTGGACCTTCTCGTCGAACAGTTCCTGGCTGATGCCCGGCACTTCCGCCTCGGTCGTCAGCTCAATGCGGTTGATCACCAGATTTTCAATACGCACGTTGGCGGTTGTGTGAATGCGCGTCGCCGGGAAACCCGCATTCGCAAGCTGGGCGGCAAGGAACATCGAGAAACAACCGGCCTGCGCCGCGCCGATCAGTTCTTCCGGGTTCGTGCCCTGCCCGCTTTCAAAACGCGAAGCGTAGGTAAACGGCCCCTCGTATCCCTGGCTCGGCAGCTTCATCGTGCCGCGGCCTTCTTTCAGCGTCCCTTCCCACACGGCTTCTGCTTTTGTAACCGGCATTCTTCACTCTCCTTGATGTCTTCGCAAACGGATCGCAACCACGTGACCATAATTACGGTCAATATAGACAGTCTACCCTTACCATAACACACAGCTAGGGAAATTTCACGCAGTCAGCAACGCTTGCTGCCAGTAGCCACGTTAACAAACACATGAGTGGCGGATAATGGATTTTGAACAACACGTGTTGGAGTGTATAGAACCTGCGGCACAAATCTCTCGCCGGCGGCCGCAATAACCGCGTACTGGTCTGTTTGTTGCTAAAGAATTGCCCTGCGAAAACCTGTGTCGATCATTCCCCCCTGAGCAACTGTACCAGTTCCCGATACTGCGTTTCGGTCAGCGGCTTCCAGGTTTCACCCATGCGCGGCCACTTGGGATCGTCGATGATCTCGCGCACGCGCTCCAGCGGAACCGGATTGGCGTCGTTGCGGCGAATCACGGTTTTGACGGGCAGCAGGCGGTCATGATCCTCGCCCGGCGCGCGGAGTTGCTCGCCTTCTTCAAATGTGCCGGTCACTTCGACTTCGCCGACAATCGCCTTCGCGCCTTTGGCGGTCGAGCCTTTCGGTTTGCTGGTTGTCTCGTAGACCAGCATGCGTGTGCCCGGTGGCAGGCTGTCGTGCCAGCGGGCGGCGCCGCGGTCGCTAAAACCGATGATCGCGTCGTCATTCCAGCCTGCTCGAACGAGCTTGATACCCGGCGTCGGCATATCTGCCACTCCCTTCATAATTGAATACTGGCGGATTTCGGTTAGCGCTGCTGAATGGTACACAACGCCTGCCGGATTTCGCCCAGATGATAAGCTGTATGCACGATGACGCCCAGCGCGCCGTTGATCTCGTTCTCGCCTTCCCAGCTCTCGATAGCATGTATCTGCGCGCGCACGCGCTGATAGGTTTCCCGAAGCGCCGCCTTGCTCGCTTCCCATTCTTCCGGCGTGACCGCGCTCACCGTGCGCCAGATTTCCTGCCAGTCGATTTTGTCGCTCTGCTTGCCCTGTATGTAGTCGGACATGACATTGAGATAGAAATTCACATGGGCCACCTGCGCTGCCAGCGTGGCGCAGCGCCCGCCGACAGGAATAGACGCTTCCTCTGCCGAAATGGTGTCCAGTGTTTCAAAGAGCGATGTGCCGCGGTCGAGATAAATGCCGAGTACCTGCTCGAACGTTTCCTGTAGCAATCCGGACAGGGCGTAATTGAAGCGGTCACGCATCACTGTATCGCTCATGGGATCTCCTGTCAGGCAGCGCCTGTACTTATGCGATTTGCTTCCGCGCCATATTATATTCTATTGACCCGTCTAGAACCTCCCTGTCATCTCGTTTGCATAGCCGGTCAATTCGGCATAGCCGTAGCCGGTCGCGTCGCCCGCGATCCGTATCGCGCCCTCCCAGTAGATTGAAATGTCAGTCTGAAGCTCCTGATCGTCCATCAGCGGCGTTGCGGTCAGATTGAGCGTCTCATCGCCGGTATCGACCGCGAACTCCCATCCCGACGGATAGGTCGCGCCGGTGTGCGGGCTGGTCCACGAACCCGTCGCTTCAATCGTGAAGTCGTTCGACGACAGGTAGCGCGTGCTGCCGTCCTGTTCGATCAGCAGGCCGCCGAAGGCCGTCTCGCGCCCGCCGCCGATCATACGAATTTGACCGAGCATTAGCTCCCGGTTGTCATCCAGTTGCAGGCTAAACCAGTCCCAGCCCAGCGCCTCGCTTCCCAGCGCGCTGGTGCTGAACTCGTGATCCATCCACGCCGTGCCACTCACCTGATGAGCTTCACCGTTCACGGTGATCGTTCCACCGGCCAGCAGGCGAGACAGCGAATAGTAGTAGCTGGCATTGCCCGGTTCGTCGCTCTTGGGGCTGAGACCGTTATCGCCCTGAAGCGCGGGCGGTTTGATCTGCTCCAGCGTAAAGTCGATTCCCATGTGCTCGGTCCCGGCGCGCATTGCCAGTTGTGTCGCGTCATCGTTCAGCGCGACAACTTCCCAGTTTTCAAGCCAGAGGCGATAGCGCGGGTCGGTGGTCGCGCCGGCAATGCCCGCGCCGCCGCGCGCGTAGCGCTCATCGTGATAAAACGCCCCGGTTTCAATGTCGCTGACGGTGAAATGCGCCAGATAGACCTGATTGGTGCGCCACTCGCTGTGCGATTCATACGATTCGGGCGTCAGCGCGCGCCGGAAGATGGTGAACTGGAAGCCAAAGCGCCGTCCGCTCTCATCGGCCAGATTGCCCGTGTAGTACCACCACTCGGTCTGAAATTCCGGGTGCGCGCCGTGGTCACGTGGGAACGCCCACGCATATGGCTCGATGGCGCGGGCAAAACCGGTGATGTCATCCTCAAGCTCGATCAGAACCGCATCGGCATCCACATCGCCCACCCCGTTCGTCACGTCGATCAGGCTGAAGCCGAAGACGACCACCAACAGGCCGATCAGGGCCAGAACCAGCACTTTCCACATACACCTGTCCTTGTTCGTTCAGAAGATCGCACCAGTATACACGTGCGTGGTGAATGCGCGTTTAGAACCTCACGCCCTGCCCCTTCCCAAAATCCTTCGATCCGGGAGAGGCAGGGGCAAGGCTCTCAGCTAGTCCAGCTCGCCGTTGAGCATCCGCAGATAGCTCTCATAACGGCGCGGGTGGATGTTACCAGCCTCGACCGCCGCGCGAATGGCGCAGCCGGGTTCGTGGTCGTGCTCACAGCTCACGCCAAACTTACACCGCCCCACAAGCGGGGCCATCTCGCGGAAATAGAGGGCGATATCGCTGCCGTCTACCTCCCAGATGCCGAAGATGCGGATGCCCGGCGTATCGACCACCGCGCCGCCAAAGTCGAGCTTGAACAACTCCATCGTCGTGGTCGTGTGCTTGCCCTTGCCACTTTTGCCCTCGCTGACCGCGCCGACGCGCGCGCCCAGACCGGGCTGAACGGCGTTGAGCAGGCTGGTTTTGCCAACGCCGGACTTGCCGACGAAGACCGACAGCTTATCCGATAGAGCGTCGCGCATGGCGTCGATGCCTTCGCCGGTCTCGCTGCTGGTCAGCAGGACGCGGTAGCCGAGCGAAGTGTAGAGTTCGACGACGCTTTCGATCTCCGCTTCATCCGCCAGATCCATCTTGGTGATGACGATGAGCGTATCCAGATCGGACGATTCGGCGGAAACCAGATAGCGGTCGAGCAGGTTCCAGCGCGGCTGCGGGCGGGCGGCGGCAAAGATGGCCACCACCTGATCGAGATTGGCGACGAGCACATGCTCCAGCGGCTTGTTGCCGGCGGCAGGGCGCGACAACCGGCTGCGGCGCGGCAGCACCTCGGTGATAACGCCCTTCCCCGGCTCAGCGGGGCGGAACGCCACCCGGTCGCCGATGGCGATGGGATCAACAGTGTCGATGTCTTTAACGGCCTGCACGCGCTGGTGCGGCACGGACGACGCATCGGCAATCGGGTAGAGCAGCGTTTTACGCAGCCGGTTCGAGATGGTACAGACGATCAATTCGCCCTCGCGCTCAACATGGTAGATGCCGGGCGCTTTCCTGATGACCATGCCGGTGAAGCGGGCGTCCTCGCCGGATAGCTGGGATTGGGTTTCGAGAAGCAAAGCGGTTTATCCTTTGCGGATTCGGGTTCGGCTGGGTTGTGCGAATGGCGAAACGCAACAGAGTTGCACGATTGCAGACGTGCATCATCGTCTCCTTTTCAGGCCGGGCCGCGTGGATGCGGCGGGAATCACAAAAGGCCGCGAGACGGAATCACCCTATGGCCCGGATAGCAAATAGTCCGGAGCAAGGCGCGCCTCCCGGCCGGCTCGGTTGTTCGTTAGTTCAGGGAATCAGGGGAACAGCAGACGAGCAGCTAGAGGATGCGCCCCGTCTCACGACGAGCGGATTCAAGGACAAGGACCTGTGCCGCCATAAATGCGCCTCCTCAATCATTTGGACCGCCCTCACACTAGCATGATTTTGCGCCGGATGTCAACCAGCGCCGGCAACCCAAAGCGTGTTGCTTGACTCCGGTCTGCGTTTCGTGTTTATAATGACGGCATGATCTACTTTACGCCGACCCACGTTTTTTCCCTGTGCCAGATGACGTCTGGTACGGCGCACCCTAGGGAGAGGTGCGCCTACTGACCGGTCGGATTTGTAACTTTTTCTGCAATCTAACGGCTATAGGCGACCTGTCTATAGCCGTTTTTGTTTCCCTGTTCTGGATCAAAACCGGCTTGCGTGCAGGTCGCCAGTCAGCACAAACAGAGGAAACACGATGCAAGCCTTTCATGTCAACAAAGTCACCATCAACCATGCCGGGCGCGAAATTTTTCGCGATCTGAACTGGGCGGTCAATGAGGGCGACCACATCGGGCTGATCGGGCCGAACGGTGCGGGCAAGTCGAGCCTGCTCAAAGCCATATACGGCGCTCTACCGCTCGAAGCGGGGGTGATTACCTTCGCGAAAGGCGTCCGCGTTGGCTACCTGTCCCAACACGCCGAGGCCGAACCGGGCGTGACTGTCTGGGAAGCGGCAAATTCGCTGCCTCCTGGTCTGGCAAAGGTCGAAGAAGAGCTGGCGGCGATTGAAGCGTGGTTAGCCGATCCAGCCGTCTACGGCGACGAGAAGCGACTGGAGCGCGCGCTTACCGAGCAGGAGCGTGTGCTGGAAAAGTGGGAACGGCTCGGCGGACCGCAGTTTGGCGGAAAAATCCGCGAACTGCTGACGCTGTTCGGCTTCACGCCCGACCAGTATGACCTGCCGACCGATGTGCTGAGCGGCGGGCAGAAGAAACTGCTGGCGCTGGCGCGGCTGGGTGCGGAAGCGCCGGAAGTACTGCTACTGGACGAGCCGGATAACCACCTCGACCTCGAAGCCAAAGCGCGGCTGGAGAAATTCATCCGCGACTACAGCGGCGCGGTCATTATCGTCTCGCACGACCGCTACCTGCTGGACGAAGTCGTGACCGAAATTGCCGAACTGGAAAACGGCAAGCTAACGCTCTACAAGGGCAATTACAGCCAGTACGTTCTCCAGCGCGAACTGGAGCGTCTGCGCCAGCAGCAGCTTTACGTCGCCCAGCAGAAGCGTATCCGGCAAATCGAGGAAGCCATTCACCGCTTTGAGATGGCGGCCCGGCAGGACGACATACGCGCTGCCCGGCAGGCGCGGCATCGCCGCCGGATGCTGGAACGCATGGAAGAAAACGGCGAGATCATCGAACGGGTGCGAGAACAGAAGCAAATTGAACTCAGGCTTGACGGCTGGCGCGGTAGCACCAAAGCGCTGGAAATCAAAAATCTGGCGATGGCTTTCGGCGACGACCTGCTGTTCGATGACCTCAACCTGCTCGTGCGCCACGGCGAACGCGTCGGGCTGATCGGGCCGAATGGCGCGGGCAAGTCGGTGTTGTTCCGGCTGGTGCTGGGCGAACTGGAGCCGTTTGCAGGCGAGATCAAAATTGGGCCAAGCGTGCGCATAGGCCACTACGCGCAGGAACACCAGACGCTGGAAGCATGGATGCGGCGCACGCCGGTCGAGTTCATTCAGGACGTGTGGCCGTGCAGCGAAGGCGAAGCGGTCAATGTGCTCCTGCGCTTCCTGTTCACCTACCGGCAAACGCGCCAGCCCATCGGAGAGTTGAGCGGCGGGGAAAGAAGCCGGTTGCAGCTTGCGGCGCTCATGCTGACCAATCCGAACCTGCTGCTGCTGGATGAGCCGACGAACAACCTCGACATCCTCTCCGCCGAAGCGCTGGAAACGGCGCTGGAGTCGTTCGAGGGCGCGGCGCTCATCATTTCGCACGACCGCTATTTTTTGGATCGCGTGGTGGATCGGGTCGTCGAACTGCGCGACGGGCAGCTTACGGGATACGAAGGCGGGTATACGGAATATCTGGAATACAGGGCGCGCAGCCCGCGCCTTGAAGCGGTCTCCGGGCGGGGCATTCGGGAGCGAAGCTCGAAGTAGGGCTGAAAGCTACCCCGCCCGCTGCGCCCACGCCAGAATCGTGTGCAGCAGCACCTGCGCGCCGCTGACGACATCCTCCCAGCGAGAAAATTCCCTCGGGTTATGGCTGATGCCATCCACCGAGGGAATAAAAATCATGCCGCTGGGTATGAGATTGCTGGTGATCTGGGCCGCGTGACCGGAGTAGCTGATCAGGCGCTGGTGGCTCAGACCGAGGCGGGTACAGGTAGTCTCAATCAGGTCGATTACCTCAGGACACATGTCCGCCGCCTCGGTTCCGCCCATATGCTCGATCTCAATCGTGAGCGAGTTGGCGACGGCGCACGCCTCTGCGAGTTCGAACATGGCCGCTTCCATTTCGCGCAGAAGGCGCGTGTTGACGTGTCGAAGCTGAATCTTGGCGCGGGCAAGGCTCGGCACAACGTTGAACGCGCCCGGTTCGACCTCGACATTGCCACAGTTGAAAATGCCCTCGGCAAATCGTTCACGCGTCAGTTCGTGGGCGCGCGTGATGAACAAAGCCGCCCCGGCCAGCGCGTCGCGGCGACGCGACATTTCGGTAGAACCGGAATGCGCCGCCTGTCCGTGAAACGTGATGCGATAGTTGGAGCGACCGACAATGCCGGTGACCACGCCAATCGTCGTTCCCGAACGTTCCAGACGCTCGCTCTGCTCGATGTGTAGTTCCAGATAGCCCATCAGCGT
The DNA here is from genome assembly GCA_003242205.1 of Chloroflexota bacterium. Taxonomy (GTDB): domain Bacteria; phylum Chloroflexota; class Anaerolineae; order Aggregatilineales; family Phototrophicaceae; genus ZC4RG36. The sequence continues at coordinate 19,257 of QGUR01000016.1, forward strand.
TTGCGGGTCGCGCCCGGCACGGAAAACATTGCGTGGCTCGATGCCGGCGCGGACCAGCGCAGCGCGAAACGGGCCGTTGTCATTGCGAGCGTCGTTGATGTCTTCGGGCGTCAGCATACCTGCCAGCGCGCGCACGCCGAACAACGAGCGCCAGCAGCCTTCGTCGTCGGTGAAGTCGATGACTTCCAGATGCACCGGAAGCTCGATGCCCGCCTCGCGGATGGTGCGGGCGCATTCCAGCGCCGCCAGCACGCCAATCGCGCCGTCATAACGCCCGCCGTTCGGGACCGTATCCAGATGCGAACCGACGAGCAGCGTTTTCGCGGTCGGGTTTTTAGAAGCGAGGATGCCGCTCAGGTTCCCGGCGTCGTCGTCATGGAGGATCAGCCCTGCCTCTTCGATGCGATCCGCGAACCAGGCGCGCGCAAGCAAATCTTCGCTCGAAAGGGCAAGCCGCTGAACGCCGCCTTCAGGCGTTTCGCCGATTTGCGACAACGTCTCGAAGTCGGCGCGCATTCGCTCGGCATTGATTCGAAGGTCGGGAACAGTTACGGTCGCAGGCTGCAACGTTACCATCCGGTTCAACCAACTCAGAAAGCTGATGCGGAAAGCTGATGCGCCCATTATAGCCTATTTAAGACGTATTACACGCACGCCGCCACAAGGCGATTAACAGGCGATTGTCCGGCGGGCGCATCTTAGTAACACGCCCGGCTCTGCACTCCCCAATCTCTGGGGCATTAGGCGCATCATAAAGACGTTTATAATGAGGTACAGGGTTCGACCTGTTATAAGGAAGAAAGGCTGACTATGCAACTTCCGTTCACGGTCGATCCGGACCTCGTGTACCTGATCCTCTTATTAGGTCTGTGGAGCGGCGTCACGGCGGCTTACGTACCCGGTACGGGTATCGCCGAGCTGTTCTCCGCTGCGGTCAGTCTCGGAGCGATCGTATTATTGACCTCACTGCCAACCAACTGGCTGGCGGTGCTGCTACTGGTCGTTGGCGTATCCGGTTTTCTCGTCATGCCGTTCATCCACCGGCGGCTGGCGCTGCTGGCGGTCGGCGGGCTGATTTTGCAGGCGCTCGGCAGCCTGTTCCTGTTCGACGGCATGTCCGTTTCGGTCCCACTGATTGCGGCGACGATTGTCATTTCGCTGCTTTATCACCGCTTTGTCCTGCTGCCCACGCTGAACCGCCCGCTCCCCGAAGCAGTGGCGGACGAAGACGATTTACTGATCGGCGCAACGGGACGCGTTGTCAGTCCCCTGAACCCGGTCGGCACGGTACAGGCGGCTGGCGAACTGTGGACCGCACGTTCCGATCGTCCGTTGGAGTCCGGCGATGAGGTGATTGTGCTGCGGCGCGATGGTCTGATGCTGATTGTCGAGGGCATCAAACACAAGCGCGAGCAACTGGACGCACCCGATGAAGAACTGGAGGAGAAGTTTCAGTGATTGAAAACCTTGGGTCCGTGCTGCTGATTGTTGTCGTCCTGCTGGCATTCTATTTGCTGTTCAGCTTCATCCGCATTGTGCCGCAGTACGAACGACTGGTCATTTTCGCACTTGGGCGCTATGCCGGAACGCGCGGCCCCGGCGTCGTCTTCGTCATTCCGTTGATCGAGCGGGCGGTGCGTGTCGATATGCGCGAGAATTTCCTCGAAATCCCGCGCCAGACGGCCATCTCGCGCGATAACACCACCATCAGCATCGACTTCCTGATGTACTACCGGGTGATCGACCCGGCAGCGTCGATCATTCAGGTGGATGACGTGGTGCGCGCTTCGCTCAACGTCGCGGCGACGACATTGCGCGCCGTCATCGGCGATATCGATTTGGACGACGTGCTGGCCAAACGCGAGCAGATCAACGACATGCTGCGCGTCAAGCTGGACGAGATCACCGAACGCTGGGGACTGAAGATCACGCGAGTGGAAATCCGTGAGATCGAGCCGCCGCGCGACATTCAGGAAGCGATGAACCGCCAGATGAGCGCCGAACGTGAGCGCCGCGCCACCGTCACGCGCGCCAACGGCGAGCGCGAAGCGGCGATTGCGGTGGCTGAAGGCGAGAAACAGGCCGCCATCCTGCGCGCCGAGGGTTTGAAACAGGCGGCGATTTTGCAGGCCGAAGGCGAGCGTCAGGCGCAACTGCTGCGGGCGCAGGGCTTTGCCGCCGCGCTGCAAAGCATCGACCAGCAGGCGCGCGACGTCGATACCAACACGATGGCGCTGCAATATCTGGAGACGCTGGAGGGCATCGGCTCCAGCATGTCGACCAAGTTCGTCCTGCCAATGGAGCTGACCGGTTTTCTGCAGCAGGTGATGAGCACCATGCGTGCCCCCGACGGCGCGCGCGAGGAAACCACGCAGCACAACGGAGCGTAAGGCGGTTATTTTCTCCGGCCCTCATGCCGTAGCTGGAAATGGCCACGGCATGAGGGCCGGCGCTTGCTTCTAGTCCGGACGCGGCAGCCGCTGCTCGACCGGCGGCAGCGAGAACGGCTTGTGCGGCTCTAGCTGATACCAGTAGGCCGTGCTCGAAACATCGTCCGAGCGGTGGTTGTTATGGCCGTGTTCGATCGTCACGCGGATCGACTTCTGGAAACAGATCGGGTCTTCGATATGGAAGCGGTAGAGTGAAATCTTGCCCGACCAGTTTTCCCCGCCGGGCAGCGTGATGCCGTGATACGGCGCGTGGTAGGGAACGGCAGGACACCAGGCCGTATTGAAATAATCCTCGGTTCCGGTCCCGTGCAGGCTGGGAGGCCACGGCTCGCCATCGATGAAGATCATGTCGTCGCCTTCGCCATACCAGTTAAAGCGCTCGAATATCTCCGGCACGCCCTCGCGCAGTTGATCGACCGTGACGGGCCAGTTCAGGTGTTCGGGCCACGCCTGCTTTTCGCCAACGCGCAGGTTGTGAATGTTCAGGTTGCAGCCGACGTAATGCCCCTGCCCTTCGGCTTCCAGAATGATGTAGTTGCCCGCGCCATCCGTATTCTGGCCGCCGAACGACCACTCGCGGTTGTCCATTCCCTCGTCGGAAATGCCGTCGGTCGGGTTCTGCCGCCTCCACTGGGCATGAAAACGCCCCATATCCGGCGGGATGCTGTCGTGAAGCTCGTAGTCAATGTAGTAGTAGAACAAGACCTCGCTGTCACATTCATTGACCAGCTCGACATAGGCCCGCGTAGCGAACGGCATCGGGAAGAAGCAGTTGAAAGCGCGGCCTTCTGCCGGGCTCATCTGTAGCGGTAGCGAGACAAAATTGACCGACTTCGCATGGCCAACGCCGAAGAAATCGCCAATCGGCACGTTGACGGAAAAATCGGCCTCGTCATCCCAGCGCATCCGCAACACCAGTTTTCGCATGCTGTAGGGATCGCTGGAGACAAACGTACACCAGATATGGTTGATGCAGCCCGCGCCTTCGATGTCGGCCAGCACGGCGGTCGTTCCCGGCATCACATGCAGCCGGTCATCGTTGCCACCCGTACGATCCCAGCTTGACGCGCGCCGGGTGCGGACATTACGAATCCGAGCAAGCTCCCCAAGGGGACTTCCTTTGAAAATCGTCATATCAGCTTTCCTTGTGTTGTTCTAAATCGCGCTTCCGCCGGTCGCTCACCGGCTATTCGCCGCCTTTGACCAAACGGGCACGCATCAGCCGCACGTTGTACGGCCCCCACTGAGACATATTGAAGTAGATCACCTGACCGTCGCTCGCCCACGGATGCAGGTACGCGCCGTAGAGCGACGGATAATCAACACCCCGCACCAGCGTCGTCAGGTCGCTCCACGGACCGGTCAGTTCAGGCGCTTCCCGAATCACGATCTCGGCGCGCAGTTCGTGCAGGTAAGTCATGATCCAGCGGCCCAGATACTCGTTCCAGGCGACGGATAGCTCGCCAACCGGCGGGGGCACAATTTCGACCGCGTCGTTGATGTCCTCGCTCCAGCCCTCGCCGTCCCAGTAGCGATAGGCGCTCATATCGAGTAACGAATCGCCCGGCACACGCGCCAGAGCAACGCCGCCAAAGCGCCCGCCGTGAATGCCGAAGACATAGACCATGCCCTCATGTTCGACCAGCGCGGCCTGCCCGAAGTTGGTGTCGCCTTCCCAGATGGCGTCACGCGGCTGCGTCCACGTGCGTCCGCCGTTGTCGGAGTAGGCCCAACCGGAGCGATTCAGCGTCCAGCGTCCCGGCGGCCCCCATTCCCTGACGGCCATATAGTGCAGGTAAAGACGCTCGCCGATGGCTATGCCATAGGTCGGGATCACGGTTACGTCGTCGCGCATGCGATGGAGCACGGCGCGGGCAGTACCGTCCGGCTCGGTGATCATGCCGTCGATGGTGATGCCGTCTTCGGGATCGCGGTCGCTTGAATAGGCAAGCGCGTTGTTGCGCCAGTTCGCGCCGCCCGCGCCACCGCCCGAAGGCCGGCAACAGCCAAACGTGTCGCCAAAAGCGATGTAGAGCGTGTCGCCCTGTACGAACATGCTGCCCAGATCTGTCCCGTCAATGTCGTACCTGACGTCGGTCTGGTTGGGCGATTCAGGGCCGGTTACCCATTCGACGAACTCCAGATCCTCGATGCCTGCCAGCACGGTATCATCCTGCGCCGAGACACCGCGCAGCCCAACCAGCAACAACGCGGCGAGGGTCACGAGCAATCGCGCGCGCATGGCTTAACCTTTCAGGCCCGTCATCTTGACGCTTTCGACGATGAAGCGCTGCAGGCCAAAGAAGAGCAGCAGCGTCGGCAAAATCGCGATGACCGAGGCGGCCATGATCAACTGCCACGCATTGCCATGCTCGCCCGTGAATGACTGGATACCCACCTGTACCATCCGCATTTCCGGGCGGTTGGTAGCAACCAGCGGCCACAGGAAAGAGTCCCAGTTGGCGAGGAAGAAAAAGACGGCCAGCGCTGCCAGAACCGGCTTGGCCAATGGCAGCGCAACGTAAAAGAACACGCCTATGCGCGACGCCCCGTCGATGCGGGCTGCGTCCTCCAATTCCTGCGGCAGGCCGAGGAAAAATTGCCGCAGCCAGAAGATGCCAAAAGCGTGGGGAATGGCGGGAATAATCAGCGCCCAGTACGTATTGATCCAGCCCAGCTCCCGCACGAGCAATGCCAGCGGGATCAGGATCGTGTAGAACGGAATCATCAGGGTCGAGATGATGAGGATGAAGAGCACCCGCTTGCCGGGAAACTCCAGACGAGCCAGCGCGTAACCAGCCATCGAGTGCAGCAGCAGCGCGACCACTGTGACCGTCGTCGCCACGAAAAATGAATTGAACATGTAGCGCTCGAACGGCGCCTGACGAAAGACCTCGAAATAGTTGTCGAGCGAGAAGTTGGGCGAAATGAGGATCGGCGGATTGCTGAAGATCTCGTTCGGCGGCTTGAGCGAACTGGACACCATCCACACGAATGGCCCGGCGAAGATCACCGCCAGCACGACGCAAATGACGTAGTAAACCGCCGTGCCGATGTAAAACGTGAGAGGTTTAGACATCAGAATCACCTACTGCTTCACTTCGCCACTGCGGAAGTAGCGCACCTGAATCAGGGTCAGAACCAGGATCATGCCGAACAGGAAGGTCGACATCGCGGCGGCATAGCCGAAATTCCACTCGCGGAACGCTTTTTCGTAGATGTACATCAGCAGCGTGTAAGTAGACTGCGCCGGGCCGCCGCCGGTCATGACATAAATCTGGTCGAACGCCTGAAGCGCGTTAATCATGAGAATGACGAGGACAAAAAAGCTGGTCGGCTTCAGCAGCGGCAGGATGATGCGCCAGAAAATCTGCCAGCGGCTTGCGCCGTCGATCTCCGCCGCTTCAATGTAATCCTGTGGAATATCCTGAATGCCGGCCAGCAGGATAATCATGAAATAACCGGCGCTCTTCCAGACCGACACCAGGATCACGGACGCCATGGCGCTTTGCACGTTGCCCAGCCACTGGAAGCCCGGCAACCCGACCGCCCGCAACAGTTGGTTGACGAGGCCGTTGCCCGGGTCGAGCATGAAACGCCACATCACACCCGCGACGACCATCGACATGGCGATCGGCATGAAATAGAGCGTGCGGAAGAAGAAGTTGCCGCGCGCCCTACGCGTCAGCAGGACGGCCATGCCCAGACTGAGGCAATAAACGGTCGGCACAAAGCCGATGGTGTAGAGAATCGTGCGCCCCAGCGACGCACCGAATTTCGGATCCTTGAAAATAATCTCATAATTACGCAGGCCGACGAACTCCGGTACGCCCGTCAAACGCCAGTCGGTAAAGCTGATGACGAAGGCCATCAGCATGGGGCCGACCAGAAATATCAGCAAGCCCAGCAGGTCGGGCAGAATGAACAGATAGCCGACCAGCGCCTGCTCGCGCCGGTCGCGGTTGCCGTTTCTGGCGCGACCACGCTCGGCGGCTTTGACAGTCTGCTCGGCAGCGCTCAGCTCGATTTCGGTCATCGCGAATGTCTCAACTTCCTGACCATCTTGAAAGAAAGGCGGGCTGCCGGTGACTGATACCGGCAGCCCGCAAAAACTCTAGCGCGTCAGCAGATAGGCATCGATCTTCTCGGCCATCGCTGCGGCGGCATCCTCGCCGCTGACACCGGCGAACATGACGTCCTGCAACGCCTCCCACACTGCCTGTGCGATTTCAGGCGGATACGACGGCTCGGCGTGAGCAGTCGGGAAGATTTCGTTGGCGAAGACGTCGTGCGGGAACTCCTCGTAGAACGAGGCATAATCCTCGATCACCGAGGCGCGCGGCGACAGCTTGGTGTTGTATTCCATGCCCCACGCCGCAGCGCGCGAGTTGTCCTCAGCGCCGAACATGTTGATCGCGAACTCGGCAGCTTCATCCGGATGCTCGGTTCCGGAGTAGACCATCACCGTCCAGCCACCATAGACGGTTATCAGCTCGCTGTCTTCGTCGGGCGCGGGGATCGGCGCAACCGCGAGGTGCTCAAGGAATTCAGGATAGTTGTCCTTGATTATAAACATCGAACGTCGCCGACGAAGGGGTAAGTGTAACTTCAGGGGGTTACAT
>QGUR01000552.1 GCA_003242205.1 Chloroflexota bacterium
TCTATGTCCCCGCGCCGTTGCTGGCGGCGCTGCCGCAATCGACCAGTGACGAGCCGGTTATCGCGCTGCTGGCCCAGCCGGTTGACGTGGCGCTGTGGTGGGCACAGGCCCTTCGCCGTCAGGGCATTACGGTGGCCTCCTACGCAGACCGGAATACCATTCCCGACGGCATGCGCCTGCTAACGGTCAATCCTGATGGATCGGCAGAATATGACCGCCGGCGCTTCAGCCGGCACGATCTTGATGACCTCGTTTCACAATTGCAGCGAGCCTGAACAATGACGCATCGCGTGACTCTCGCGCTCCCAAGCAAGGGCGCTATTGCCGAACCGACGCTGAATTTTCTGCGCGATTGCGGGCTGCGTGTCGACAAGCCCAATCCACGCCAGTATACCGGTTCGCTACCAGCCATTCCGAACGTCGATGTCCTGTTCCAACGGGTGACGGATGTCGTCTACAAGGTTGCCGACGGCACGGCGCACCTCGGCATTACCGGTCTTGACGTCGTGCGCGAACATCCGCATGACAACCTGATCGTGATCCACGAGGATTTGAAGTACGGGCAGTGCAAGCTGCTGGTCGCCGTGCCGGAAGCGTGGGTCGATGTCGAAAGCATTACCGATCTGGTTGACGTCGCGCTCGATTTCCGCGAGTACAACCGGCGCAACCTGCGCGTCGCCACGACCTACACCAACCTGGCCCGGCAATACCTGCACGAACAGGGAATCCACCATTTCACGCTGGTGAACGCGGAAGGCGCAATTGAAGCCGCCCCGACGATCGGCTACGCCGACATTATCATCGATCTGGCACAAACCGGCACCACGCTGCGCGAGAACCATCTCAAGGCGTTGCCGGATGGCGTGATCATCGATTCGCAGGCCTGTCTGATCGGCAACGTCGAAGCGCTGCAGACGCGCCCGGAAGTTCTGGAAGCGACGCGTGTGCTGACGGAATATATCGACGCCGCGCTCCACGGTCGCAACTACTATCAGGTGACGGTCAATATTCGTGGTGACAGCGCCGAGGACGTGGCGCGTAAAGTCGCCGCCAATCCCCTGACGCGCGGACTGCAAGGCCCAACCGTCGCGCCCATCTACAGCCCGAACGGAGACAGCGGCCCATGGTTCACCGTCACGATTGTCATCTCAGGCAAGGATCTCCTCAGCGCGGTCGAGCATCTGCGCTGCATCGGCGCGACACAATCGGTCGTCGTGCCAGTGCGATACGTCTTCCATGAAGCGTCGGTGACGTTCAACCGGCTCATCCAACGGCTGGAATCCGGCGCGCGCTAGCAGCTAACCGAGCGCCTGCTCGATATCGTCGAGCGTCTGATCGAGCAGGCTGCGCTCTCCCGCGCTTTCCGCGCCCATCTCCACCGCCATCGCCAGCCCAAGCAAACTGATCTCCGGCGGAAAACGGCTGCTATCGGCCAGATTCATGGTCAGCAAGGGGCAGCAGAACAGCGCCGATTTCAGATAGGCTCGCCAGTCGGCGCGCAGCAGCCCGTGCTCGCGCAGCAACTGAAGCGTTGGCAGCAACACGCGCTAAACTTTCTCGCGAAAAAAAATACCGCGAAAAGAGTCCACGCGAAAACGGGTT
>QGUR01000296.1 GCA_003242205.1 Chloroflexota bacterium
AAGTTGCACATAAGCGCCACGAAAACCACCCCGGACGTGGCCCGACGCTTCTGATGATGAACCACATCTCGCTGCTAGACCCGGTGCTGTGCATGGGCGCGGTGACCAACCGGTTCGTCATTCCCATGACCAAGATCGAAAATCTACGCAACCCGCTGATCGGCCCTTTTGTGCGTTTCTGGGGCGCGTTCGCGGTCAGCCGCGGCGAAGTCGACCGGAAAGCGTTGATGAACTCGATTGAACTCCTCAAGAGTGGGCAGCTCATTCTGATCGCGCCCGAAGGGACGCGACAACTCAACGGCCTGTCACAACCAAAGGACGGGCTGGCATATGTCGCAACCAAGGCCAACGCAGTCATCGTTCCGGCGGCCATTTCAGGCGCGATTGGCTGGCAGGACAATCTGAAGCGGCTAAAACGCACGCGCATTCAGGTCAACTTTGGCCCGCCCTTCCGTTTCAAGGCTGGCGACGGCGGGCGTATCCCGCGCGAGACTCTACGCGCCATGACTGACGAAGCCATGTACCAGCTTGCGCTTGCCCTGCGCGATCCGGGCCTGCGCGGCGTCTACAGCGACGTCAGCCGGGCGACGACCGAGTACCTCGAATTCGTCGATCCGCGCACCCTCGCCCCGATTTCTCAGGCTGTCGAAGCCTGACACCAACCGAACGCCAGCTCCCCTAGCCGCCGTTAGAGTTTCCAAATTTTAGTGTTTATTTATTTTGTAATTACACTGAAGCGTGATATCTTGAGAATCAATAAGAATTTAATGGAGGCTGAAATGTCATTTCAGTCACACGCTTCAACCCCTACACAATGGATGGAAACCGGCGTTCGCCGTCATGAGGGCAGGCTCGCGCGTCTGAGCATTCCGGGTAGCGCCAGACTGGCAGTAGGCGTGTTGATCGTCATTGCGCTGGCGCTCATACTGGCGTCCGCTCTATTTTCGCTGCTGCACCCGGCCGCTATTTCCGGCAACGCTGACAGCGTTGCAGACGATGCAGCCAGCCTGCACGTCGTCTTTCTCACAACCTGCAGCCCGTTTGGCGCGCTGGCCGAATGCCTGAGCGTCGATGCGCTGATTGCGGCACAACCACCAACATAATCACCAACAACACGCCCTGTATAATTGCAGACGCCCTTTTCAGGGCGTCTGCCGTTTGTAGGACATCGGCACTATTTGCGTTTTGTCCGTCCTAACAGTAAGATAATTATTGCACAATATTATCAGGTCGAAAGGAGGTCAACGACAGCAACCACGTAACGGAGGGACAAAGCGCATGGCCCTGATACATCAGGTATCAGGGTGACGAGGTGGCGGTTTCCCACAGCAGGTGGGAGAAAATCGAGTGATCAGCGGATGCCGCCAGGGCGCTTCACCGCCCTATGTCCCCTCCTCCGTACAGAACAAGCGTGTTGCGAAAACTGCCGGGTAACCGGCAGGACAAGCAACAGGCAGTGAAGACAAGCAAGCCCGGTGTTCTGGATCGCCGGTGCTGTCTGGCGTTTTTACTGGTAGCCGCCAGACCTATGCCAATAACAACCTGAAAACGGAGGAGAACCCCCTATGTGCGGCATTGTCGGATATGTCGGCGCACGTGAAGCCGCGCCGCTGATTATTGATGGCCTGCAGCGACTGGAATATCGTGGCTACGACTCGGCAGGCATCGCCGTCATCCATAACGCGCAAATTCACCTTCGCCGCGACGTCGGCAAACTGAACAATCTGCGCGCCAAGCTGGAACAGGCCCCGCTTCAGGGCAACATCGGCGTCGGGCACACGCGCTGGGCGACGCACGGCATACCGGCGGAACATAACGCCCATCCCCACCTGAGCATGGATGGCCGTTTTGTGATCGTTCATAACGGTATCGTCGAGAATTTTCGCGAACTGCGTGAAGAACTACAGGCCGAAGGCGTACAATTTCGCTCCGAAACCGACAGCGAAGTCATCGCGCATTTGGTCGCGGCACATGCGGCGAACGGCGCGCACGGCGATCTGGCCGAAGCCGTACGCCGGGCAGCCGCGCGACTGAAGGGCGCGCACGCCATTGTCGCCCTGTCTACCGACCAGCCGGATCGTCTGGTGGCGGTGCGAATCGGCAATGCAGGCGGCGTCGCGGTGGGCATTGGCGATGGCGAGTATTTTGTCGCCTCGGACATTCCGGCCATTCTCGATTACACGCGGCGAGTCGTCTTTCTCGATGACCGGCAGATGGCGCTCATCTCGAATGATGGTTATGAGGTCACCGACCTGAGCCGGAAGCCCGTACCGGTCAGCGTGCATACCATCCCCTGGGACCCGATTGGCGCGGCGCGCGGTGAGTACGCGCACTTCATGCAGAAAGAGATTTTCGAGCAGGGCCGCAGCCTGACCGACACGCTGCGTGGCCGCGTGATGTTCGAACAGGCGGAAATCTGCCTGCCAGAATTAAATCTCGACGCGGCAACAGCCCGCCGCCTGCGTCGAATCGCCATTGTGGCCTGTGGAACCAGCTACTTCAGCGGTCTGGTAGGCAAGTTCTATTTCGAGAAGCTGGCGCGGGTACAGGTTGACGTTGACTACGGCAGCGAATTTCGCTACCGCGACCCCATCATCGACGAAACGACAGCCGTACTCGCGATCACGCAGAGCGGTGAAACCGTCGATACGCTGGCCGCGCTTGAAGAAGCGCGTCGCAAGCGCGCGACCATCTGGAGCATTGTCAACGCCGTCGGCAGCCAAGCAATGCGTATCGCCGACGGCGCGCTGACCATGAACGCCGGGCCGGAGATCGGCGTTGCCTCCACCAAGGCGTTCACCGCCAGCGTCGTCGACCAGTATCTGCTGGCGCTTTACCTAGCGCAGCTGCGAGGCACGCTTGCGCCGAACGACATCCGGCAACACATTGCCGATCTGGCGCGGCTTCCGGCGCTGGTCGGGCAAGCGCTGGAAACCGATGGCGCTGTCCGGCAGTTGGCCGAAGTGCTCGCCAGCTACAAGAACTTCCTGTTTTTGGGCCGGGGCATCAACTATCCCATCGCGCTGGAAGGCGCGCTCAAGCTCAAGGAAATCAGCTATCTGCACGCCGAGGGCTATCCGGCAGGCGAGATGAAACACGGCCCGATTGCGCTGGTCGATGAAACCATGCCGGTGGTCGCCATCGCCCTCAAAGACGCGCTGTATGACAAGATGATCAGCCAGATCGAGCAGGTCAAGGCGCGGCGGGGCATCGTCGTGGCGCTGGCGACGGAAGGCGACACAGCCATTGCCCAGAAAGCCGACCACGTCATTTACCTGCCGGAAACGCCGCCCCTGCTGGCTCCGGTAGTCGCAGTCATTCCGCTGCAACTGCTTGCCTACCACGTCGCCGTCCACCGCGGGGCCGACGTTGACCAGCCACGCAATCTGGCCAAAAGCGTGACCGTGGAATAATCGAAAAGCGGGCGGTGCGCTTTACAGGCACCGCCCGCCTGCGTATCCTAACCCCACACGATCGCAGCAACGATCTCCAGTCGCAGAAACCACTCGCTGTGTGTGGTCTGCTCGCCGCTGATTCGCAAATACCGAGCTTGAGAACAAGATTGTCCTGCCCGGTGCCGTGACGTTTTCGGGCACTTCCGCCGCCGGTGTCGCTTCAACCTCTGCGTGCTTTCTTCAACAGGAACCGGCATTCGCCGCGAACATAGCCCGAAGGAATAGCAACGGGCTGTTGGAATATCCCCAAAGCGAGACAGCGCAGCGCAAACCTCACACCTGCCCATCTATATTTATCCTGTAATTAATATACAATGTCATGCAGGCTGGCTCTGCCGGCGCAATCCTTAATCAACTCTCAGTGTTTCGTAAGGCGAACGGGGAATGGTTTACAATCGCACGAGTCTGATTGGGAACGGTTTGAAACGATCCCCCTTGATGACGCGGAGAGTTGCCGCAGCCGTATGATTTCACATCTCGCATTCGCGCTTCGCTACGCGCTCCGAAACATCAACCGCAACCGCCAGCGCGCCCTGTTTGCCATGACCAGCGTCGCCGCGGGTGTGGCTACGGTCGTGGCGTTGCGGATGCTCGGCCTGCTACTAACGGACGCGTTGACTGCCAACGCGCAGGCGTTCCTGCGGAGTGATATTCTGGTTGCCCCAGCAGCAGCCCCGATCCGGCTTGGCGTGCAGAACACGGGCACGAACCAGCCGCTCTTCGGCCCGCAGGAAACCAAGCTGCTGGTGCGCTGGGCCAAACAGCACGATGTGCAGATCACGTTTCGTCTTTCCGGCCAGTTGTTGCAAATTGTCACGATTCCAGACGAGGATGAAACGGCGCGAAGCGCACTGGCGCTCAGCTACTTCGTCCAGCCAGATGTCTATCCGTTCTACGATGTCATTCGCTCAGTCGACCCTCCCGGTCGGGAACTGGGCGACCTGATTACCGGCCCCGATCAGGTTGTGGTGGCGCGGCAACTGGCAACACAACTGAATATCGGCGTTGGCGATCAGGTTATGGTCGGCGCGTCGCCCTACCCGCATACGGTCACAGGCATCGTACCGGATGCCAGCGAGAATTATCTCGATAACCCGTTCGGCGTCGCCTTCAGTTTTGTGTATCTCGATTATGACTATGCTGCCGATTATGGCCTGACGCCCGGCTCTGCCGACCGCGCCTATCTGCGTCTGCCGCCGGGACAAGACCCGGAAGTCGTCGTCGACGAGGTCTATAACGATTGGCGCGCGATGATCCCCGCGCTGGTCGATCAGCATGTGCGCTATGACCGCATCGGCAACGTCCTGCAACGCAATGCGGCGATTGCCGACTTTGTCTCGCGCGCCGTGTTGTTATTCAGTCTGGTGGCGCTGATCATCGGCAGCGTGGGCATCGTCAACACCATGTACGTCACCATCGCGCGGCGCTCGCGGGAAATCGCCGTGTTGAAGACGATTGGCTTGCGCCGCTGGCAAATCACCGCCCTATTCATGGTTTATGTGGCGTTGCTGGGGCTGTTCGGGAGTCTGGCGGGTCTGGCGCTCGGCACAGGCCTGAGCTATCTGGCGCGAGAAGTCGGCGAGACAGTGTTCGGCGTCGAACTTCCGTGGCGCATCAGTCCCGAACCACTGGCGACCGGCCTCGCCCTCGGCGTTGGCGTGACAGTCGCTTTCAGCCTGTTGCCAACCCTGACAGCAGCAGCGATTCGCCCGGCGCGCCTGCTTCGTAGCGGCGATCCGCCTCCGGCAGGGATTGGCTGGCGTCCGACCGCACTGACACTTGCCCTGCTGGTCACGATCACCGGTTTGCTGGTTGACGCCATTCTGGGATCGTGGCGAGAGAGGCTTGGGCCGTTTCCGCCCATCGTTGGCGGATTGCTGCTCACGATTGCGGCCTTTCTGCTGCTGTGCCTGTTCGGGCTGATCCTCTGGTGGTTCGTCGGGCTGGTGTCCCGGTTACCAAGCCTTGGCAACCCGCATCTCCTGCTGGCGCTGCGGGCGCTGGGCCAGCACCGCGCGCGAACCGCCTTCTCGCTGCTGGCGTTCATCATCGGCATGGCATCGCTCAGCGGCACGCTCATCCTGTCGCGCAGCATCAGTGTTCTGATCTACACCAGCCTGAGCGAACCGCTCGGCGGCAACCTGATCATCGTCCCGCT
>QGUR01000553.1 GCA_003242205.1 Chloroflexota bacterium
AAAAGAAAACGCAGCCCCACACCGGACCTCGCCAAACCGAAGGGCCTTGGTCCGACCCCGCGGTGGGGCCGTTCAGCCTCTCGCTTACGCGCGCGGGCTGGCTAAAGCCGCTGTCCAGGCAGGTGCCGCCGTGCATGGAAACAGCAGGGCCACGAAGCTTGAGCGGGTTAACGGCAGTTGGCGCGTGAAAACAGCAAGTGGCGCAGAAGTTACGGCGGATCGCGTGGTGCTCTGCACGAACGGCTATACAGATTCCCTCGTACCGAAGCTCAGGCAGACAATTGTCGCGCCGAACTCATTTATGATCGCGACCGCGCCGCTACCGGATAACATCCAAAAATCGATCCTGCCGTACGGACATGCTTCATCCGACACCCGGAAACTGTTACTCTACTTCCGGCTCGATCACACCGGACGTTTCCTTTTGGGCGGTCGTGGACCATTTCGGGAGCCGCGTAGCGAGGCCGACTGGAGCCATCTCGACCGCGTTCGCGACAAACTCTTCCCGCAGCTTAAAGGCGTTCCCATCGAATATCGCTGGTGTGGACGGGTCGCTCTAACCAGAGATTTTCTGCCTCATCTTCACGAGCCAGAACCGGGCCTTCTCATCGATATCGGTTGCATGGGCCGGGGCATTGGCTTGCAGTCGGCAATGGGCATTGCCATCGCTGATTATGTCTCAAGCAGTCGGCGCGAGGCATTGCCTTTCCCAATCGTGTCAATCAAACCGCTTCCGCTGCACCGATTCCACTTGGCTTATGTTTCTGCGCTCGTTGCCTGGTATCGGTTGACAGATGGCGGCGTGAAAGCAACCGACTAAGCCGGTTTAGTTCCGCCATTACAAATGGTGGTGGCCATTACGCATGGCCTCCACCCCACAAAAAATATCAGAGCTCAAATCGGCAATGCGTCCCGAAGCTTGTAATACACGAGCGACGGCGCAAGGAACCACGGGTTGCCCGTGTAAAGGGGGCGTGTCTGAAAAGAGAGATCGTCGAAAGCCGTTCTCCCCTCTTTGAGGCCCAAAAGCTGCTGGCCGACTCGCATTCCGCAATAGCTCGCCATCGCGACGCCCGACCCGCAATAGCCCATGGCGTAATAGAGACCGTCGTACTGCCCGACGTGCATGAGTTCATCGAACGTGTAGGCGACGAATCCGCACCACGAGTGCGTAATGCGCTTCCCTGCAAGTTCCGGGAAAATCCTCGTCAATTCCGCAGCGAGCTTCGGGCCGCTGATACGCGGATCCGTTTCACTCACCGAGACCCGCCCGCCGAAAAGAATACGCCGACCATCGGGAGTTGGCCGGTAATAATAGATGACCCTCCGTGAGTCGCTAACGACACGCCCCTTAGGCATCAGGCGCTTCATAAGCTCAGGTGGCAGCGGCTCCGTGACGATTACGTAGCTGCCGATAGGAATGACGCGACGCCTCAGCCAAGGCGTCAAATTCCCTGTATAGCCATTCGTTGCCACAATGACATTCCGCGCTCGAATTTCGCCGCGCGCTGTTATCAAACGGAAGCCGCTCCCCCCCTTGGCACTGTGGGAACAGGAAAAACTGTCTCTTAAAAACATCTAACGCTCCCCAAAAAGAGAA
>QGUR01000297.1 GCA_003242205.1 Chloroflexota bacterium
GGCGGCTGCACATCCGCGCCGTGCTAACCCAGCACTTTTCTCGCGGCTATGTCATCACCGACTTTCTGCGTTCGCGTCACGAAGGCCGGGATCGCGCTTTTTATCTGCTGTCTTACGACGGCCCGGGCGGCGTTCAAACGGATTCGTCACGCCTCAACTGACTACGGAGCTACCATTGCGTTCCATCACTATCAGGCAAATCAATATCTATCCAATCGCGATGACGCTCGTCGAGCGGCTACGCACGAGCTTCGGCGAGGAGCCGTTCAAGGCGGCCATCCTGATCGAATTGCAGACCGACGAAGGGATTACGGGCTGGGGCGAGTGTTCCGCCGAGATCAAACCCGGCTACAGCCCGGAAACGGTCGGCACGGCCCAGCACATTCTGCAGCAGTTCCTGATCCCGGCGTTGTTGGGTAAAACGCTGCACAGCGCGACCGAAGTCCCGGCATTGTTGAGCGAGGTGCGTGGCCATCCATTAGCGAAGCATGGCCTTGAAGCAGCCGTCTGGGATGCGCTGGCCAAGGCGAATGATATGTCACTGGCGGAAGCGTTCGCCATGCACCTGCCGGACGGCCATACGCCGCGCGGCTACGCGACTGTCGGCGTCAGCATTGGCATCAAGCCCAGCGTCGAGGCGACGCTCGATACGATCCGGCTGCGATTGAGTCAGGGCTACGAGCGCATCAAGCTCAAAATCAGGCCGGGTTGGGATGTCGAGCTGGCACGCGGCGTGCGCGCCGAACTGCCGGACATCACCTTGATGCTGGACGCGAACAGCGCCTACACGCTCGCCGACGCGGATCACCTGAGCCAGTTGGACGAGTTCAACCTGCTGATGCTGGAGCAGCCGCTTGCCTATGACGACATCTTCGAACATAGCAAGCTGCAGCCCCGGCTTCAGACGCCAATCTGTCTTGATGAGAGCATTCACAGCGCCAATGACGTGCGGCTGGCGCTGGAATTGGGCGCGTGCCGTATCATTAATCTCAAGCCCGCGCGCGTTGGCGGTTATACGGAAAGTCTGGAAATCTACAAGGTCTGCGTCGAAAATAACGTGCCGCTGTGGATCGGTGGTTTGCTCGAAACGGGCATTGGGCGCTCGGCTAATCTGGCGTTCGCGTCGCTGCCGGGAGTGACGTTGCCGAGCGACATTTCGGCGACCGACCGCTACTACGCGCCCGACCTGACCGAGCCGCCGTTCGTGCTTGGCCCGAACAGCACCATTGCTGCGCCGACCGGACCGGGCATCGGCGTCGAAGTGAAACTGGATCGCGTGCGCGAAGCCGCCGCGCGCTGGGAGCGCGACAACCCGTACCGGGTATAGACCTCTCACTCTAGACTCTATTCCCCGCTTGCGGAGAGCGGGGCCTGAGTTCTTCTGTTCGTTTGCGCCTTTGTCTTGGAGGGCGCAGGAGAAGAAGGACAGCAATCAAATCGCAAGCGTGGGAGATGAGGGGCTGGCGAGGACGAAGGAATGGTTTTTGAGGATAAAACAATCGCTTTCATCGGCAGCGGCGTGATGGCCGAGGCGATGATCGGCGGCCTGTTAAACAAAAAACTGATCGAACCGGCGCAAATTATCGCAGCAGACCCGCGCGAGGATCGCGGGCGGGAACTGTCCGCGCGCTACGGCATTCGCAGCACGACCAACAATGTCGAGGCGGCTGAGGCGGCCAATGTGCTGGTGCTGGCGGTGAAACCTCAGGTGTTCGGGCAGGTCGCGCGCGTCGTACGCGGCCATGCAGCGGGTGCGTCGCTGGTTCTGAGTATTCTGGCGGGTGTGCGCATCCGTACCATTTCCGACGGCTTGCTGAACCCAAGCGTCGTCCGCGCCATGCCCAACACGCCGGCGCAGATCGGGCAGGGGATCACCGTATGGACGGCGACGCCTGAAGTGCAGGAGCGCCAGCGCGAACAGGCGCGCGCGCTGCTGGGCGCGCTGGGCGAGGAGTTGTTCACAGAGGACGAGAAATATCTCGATATGGCAACTGCCCTTAGCGGCACTGGCCCGGCGTATGTTTTCCTGTTCATGGAAGCCTTGATCGACGCTGGCGTGCATATGGGGTTTTCGCGCCGGGATGCGGAAAAACTGGTTTTGCAGACCATGCGCGGCTCGATTGAATACGCGGCGACGACAGGCCTGCACCCTGCCGAATTACGCAATCAGGTGACGAGTCCCGGCGGTACGTCCGCCGAGGCGATTTACCATCTGGAGAAGGGGGGCTTGCGAACGGTGCTGGCGCGTGCCGTGTGGGCGGCCTACCAGCGCAGCGTCGCGCTTGGCGGCGGCGACCTGAAGAAGCCCGAAGATACGTGACCGGGAACCTGCTACCTGCTCTAAAATCGTGTGCTTCGATTTGAAGCAGACGCAGGGGAATGTTCCGGGTGCAGGGCGAAGTTTGTGAAAAAGTGGACAGATACCTGCCCATCCGCTAGAATAGACGGAGGTGTCTGTGTGCCCCGACTCATTTGAAATCTGGTATTACAGTGCCGCGCCCGGCACATGAGTGTGACAAATCATCTGTATTCACATGAGGAGACCCTTTAGATGGCGGAAATCTCCAGTACGAGCAGCATTTTTGACTCGCTCCTGCAACAGGTTCAGGGCTACACCCGGACGCCCGAGCTGGTCGAAGTTGGTTACGTGCAAGAGGTTGGCGACGGTATCGCCCGCGTCACCGGCCTGCATAACATTCGGCTGAGCGAGCTGGTTCGTTTTGCTGACGGAACAGTCGGCATCGCCTTCAATCTTGAGCGTGACAACGTCGGCGTGATCGTCATGGGATCGGTCGACAACATTAACGAAGGCGACGAAGTCCGCCCGCTGGGTCGTATCGCCTCGGTGCCGGTGGGTATGGGGCTGGTCGGGCGCGTCGTGAACGCGATCGGCGAGCCGATTGACGGCAAAGGCCCGATTGCGTCGGACGAGTACTACAACATCGAGCGTATCGCGCCGGGCGTGATGGAGCGCCAGAACGTCAATCGCCCGGTTCAAACCGGTATTATCGCGATTGACGCCATGACGCCGATTGGCCGCGGCCAGCGCGAGTTGATCATCGGCGACCGCCAGACGGGCAAGACGGCCATTGCGATTGACACCATCATCAATCAAAAGGGCCAGGATATGTACTGCATCTACGTCGCCATCGGCAAGCGCCGTGGCGAGGTGGCCCGTATGGTCGCGTTGCTGGAAGAATACGGCGCGATGGAGTACACCACGGTCGTCGTCGCTTCGGCCTCCGACGCTGCGGCGCTCCAGTATATTGCGCCCTACGCCGGTTGCGCGATTGGCGAGTGGTTCATGGAGAACGGCAAGGACGCGCTGATCGTTTACGACGACCTCAGCCGTCATGCATGGGCCTACCGTCAGGTATCGCTGCTGCTGCGTCGCCCACCGGGTCGCGAAGCCTATCCCGGCGACGTCTTCTATCTGCACAGCCGCCTGCTGGAGCGCGCCGCGCAGTTGAGCCAGGAACGCGGCGGTGGCAGCTTGACCGCGCTGCCGATTATTGAAACCCTGCTTGGCGACGTGTCGGCCTACGTGCCTACGAACGTCATTTCGATCACCGACGGCCAGATCTTCCTTGAGACGGAACTCTTCAACGCCGGTCAGCGTCCCGCGATCAACGTCGGTATCAGCGTTAGCCGCGTTGGTGGTGACGCGCAGACGAAAGCGATGAAGAAGGTCGCCGGTGGTTTGCGTCTCGACCTCGCGCAGTTCCGTTCGCTGGCGGCGTTCGCCCAGTTCGGCTCGGACCTCGACAAGGCCACCCAGCGCCAGCTTGATCGTGGTTTGCGCCTGACTGAACTGCTCAAGCAGCCTCAGTACCAGCCGCTTTCGCTGACCGATCAGGTGGCGTTGCTGTATGCCGGTACGAAGGGCATGCTCGACCATATTCCGGTGGACCGCATCCGCGAATGGCAGACGGCCTTCCTGCGCGCATACCACACGCAGTATGCCGATCTGGCGGATGACATCCAAAATACGCGCACGCTGAGCGACGAACAGGAAGCGAAACTGCGCGACGCGCTGACGACCTTCAACGCGGCGTTCGCCTAGCCGCGGCGGCAACAGGGGAGGTTACCTGAATGCCAAGTACTCGTGAGGTCAGACAGCGCATCCGCAGCGTCAAGAACATCGCGCAGATCACCCGCGCTATGGAAGCGCAGGCGGCGACCAAGGTGCGACGCGCGCAGGCGCGGGTGCTGGCCAGCCGCCCGTTCGCGGAAAAAGCGTGGGAAATTCTGCTCAATCTGCAGGCGGTATCGCAGGGCGGCGCGCTGCATCCTTTGCTGACGCCGCGCGAGGAGGTCAGGAACGTCAAAATCGTCCTGATCACGTCTGACCGCGGTCTGGCGGGCGCGTTCAACACGAACATCATTCGTGTGGCGCGTCGCTTTGGCCAGCGGTTGGGTAAGCCGGTGCAGTATGTGACCGTGGGGCGCAAGGGCCGCGACAGCCTGATCCGCATGCGCGAGAACGTCGTCGCGGAATTCAGCAACCTGCCGGCCAATCCCACGATTGCCGATATCTCGCCGATCGCGCGCGTGTCGATTGACGATTTCCTTTCGGGGGCGGTGGACGAAGTTTTCATCGCCTATACCGACTTTGTGAACATGCTGACTCAGCGTCCTGTCGTGAAACGCCTGCTGCCACTCACGCCTTATCATACGGACGATCAGGCAGTGGCCGAATACATCAAGGACGTGCCTGCCGTCAGTACGGGCGGGCGGGACTATGAGTACGAGCCGAACCCGGCGGCCATTCTTGACGAAATTGTGCCGCGCTTTACCTTGCTCCAGCTTTATCAGGCAGTGCTGGAGAGTCAGGCCAGCGAGTTCGCCGCGCGCATGGTCGCCATGCGGAATGCATCGGAGAACGCGGCGGTGCTGGTCGAAGAACTGACGCTGACCTACAATAAGGCGCGTCAGGCTGCAATCACAAGCGAAATTCTCGACATCGTTGGCGGGGCTGAAGCGCTCCAGAGCGCGATCGAGAAGGCCTCTCAGGACATTGAAGAAAGTACGATCGCGCTCTAGGCGCTGGAGGAATTGACAATGGCTGAACTTGAAGGGCGTATTTCTCAGGTTCTTGGTGCGGTGGTCGACGTGCAGTTCCCGGAGGGCGATCTGCCGGACATTTATGAAGCCATTCGCGTGCCCCGCGAAAATGACGAGGACCTGATTCTTGAGGTGCAGTTGCACCTTGGCAACAACGAAGTTCGCACGGTGGCGATGGACACCACCGACGGTCTGGCGCGCGACCTTCCGGCCTATGCGACCGGCCAGCCGATCACGGTGCCGGTTGGCGATGTGTCGCTGGGGCGCGTGTTCAACGTGCTGGGTCGCCCGATTGACAATGGCGCGCCCATTCCCGACGATGCGCCGCGACGTCCGATTCACGCGGACGCGCCGAGTTTTGAGGAACAGTCCACCCGCGTGGAAGTGTTCGAAACCGGCCTGAAGGTGATTGACCTGATCGCGCCGATGACGAGGGGCGGTAAAACCGGCATCTTCGGCGGCGCGGGCGTCGGCAAAACGGTGACCATTCAGGAACTGATCAACTCGATTGCCACGCAGCATTCCGGTCTGTCGGTGTTTGCC
>QGUR01000554.1 GCA_003242205.1 Chloroflexota bacterium
CCTCCCGCTGCCGTTGTGGGAATTGGCCGGAGTGCCCGGGGGGTGGGAATCCGTGCTTTTTTCCCCCGCAACGATGTCGGCGCTCCCGGCAATGTGATGGTGCTCGAAGGGCAGATCCACGGGGCGATTGTCCACGGTCTGGGGCAGGCGCTGTTCGAGGAGGCTGTCTATGATGAGCAGGGCCACCTGCTGACGGACACGTTCGAAACCTACGCGCTGCCGAAAGCTTATGGCTTGCCGCGTTTTGAACTGGATCGCATCGAGTCGCCGACGCCGCACAACCCGCTTGGCTCTAAAGGGGCGGGCGAGGTTGGTACGGTCGGCGCTGCGGCGGCGATTGGCAACGCAGTTTGCGACGCGCTCAGGGATTTTGGCGTCGTCCACATCGATATGCCGTACACGCCGGAGAAGCTTTGGCGGATCATGCACGGCCATGCCAATGCTTAGTCCGGTCACTGCGTCTAACGGGTAAGGTGGAACTATGCTGCCCCAACAATTCGACTATGTCGCGCCTGTCACGGTTGAAGAGGCCGTGCAGGCGCTGAGCGCTACTCCCAATGCGCGCTTTCTCGCCGGGAGCTTCAATCTGTTGATCGACATCAAGACGCGGCGTGTTGCCCCGCCGTTGCTGGTGGACCTGCGGAAAATACCTGCGCTCCACGGCATTGAACGCACGGCCAGCGGTTTGCGGATTGGCTCGATGACGACCCTCAGCCAGCTTCTGGAAGACGAAGAAATCCGGGGGACGTATGTCGCGCTGGCCGAAGCGCTGGAAAAAACGGGCGACCCTCAGATACGCAACCAGGACGCCATCGGCGGACATCTGGAATATGCGTCTCCGTCCAGCGATATTTCCGCCGCGCTGGTCGCGCTTGGCGCGTCAATCGATGTGACCGGGCCAAATGGAAGCCGCGCGATCCCGGCGGACGACTTTTTCACCGGGCTACGGCAGACGGCGCTGGCTCCCGGTGAGTTGATTACGGCGGTGACGCTGCCGGCGGGACCGGCGCGCAGCGCGTATGAAAAGCTGAAACACCCGGCCCATCTCGGCGCGATATGCGGTGTCGCCGTCGCCCTGTGGTTGGATGGCGATCAGGTCGCGCGCTGCCGTCTGGCAGTGACCGGCGCGACCGATCACGCGCAGCGCCTGCCGGCAGCGGAAGCTGCTCTCACCGGCTGGCCGTTGGTTGAACCGCGTATTGCCGAGGCTGCCGCTCATGCCGCCGATGGGCTGACCGGCATCTCCGATCTGCAGTTCTCGGCGGATTATC
The DNA here is from genome assembly GCA_003242205.1 of Chloroflexota bacterium. Taxonomy (GTDB): domain Bacteria; phylum Chloroflexota; class Anaerolineae; order Aggregatilineales; family Phototrophicaceae; genus ZC4RG36. The sequence continues at coordinate 1,272 of QGUR01000554.1, forward strand.
GCCTGCATATGATTGGTGTTCTGCTGCGGCGGGCGCTGGTGCATCTGCGGGCAGCCTGAACGTCCTGTCCATCATCCGAATCGCCCGTGAGGATGCGCGTTATCGTGTCCTCACGGGTTTTTGATTCCCTCACACATGCGCCTGATTGTGGTCGTAGGGGGCGTGGGCGCTCCAATTTTTGACAAAACCTCGTGTTGGCAATAGAGTCGAGATAGCACAGTCTATACCGGGCTAGCATGGTATGGTCAACTACGCCCATCTCGATCGCGCCAGCGTCGAACCACTCCACGTCCATTTGCGAAATCTCAACATCAGGG
>QGUR01000017.1 GCA_003242205.1 Chloroflexota bacterium
CTGGCGCGGGGCGGTGCCGGGGGTGGTCTTTTCGTTTTTTCCGTCCGCAGGCCCCCCCCTTCCGCCTTGGGCGCGCGCATGTAGCCCGGCGGCGGCGTCAGGCCCTTCACGCACTGCAGGGCGTCGTCCATCGCGATATCAAAGAACGGCGTGATGGCAAGTCCGCACAACACCGCGCGCAACTGCCGCCTGCCCAGCAGCGAAGTCCAGCGGCCAACGTAGCGCTGCCCGCCATAGCGCAGATCGAAACCCGTACCGCTCAGGCCGCAAACGACGTTATACGCCACCACATCCGCGCCGAATTCATCGACCGCGACCGTGCTCACCCGCTGCCCGGCGGCCCCGGCCATGTCACGCTGGTCGAGCACCAGCAGGCCATCCTCATCGAGCGTGGCGCAGACGCGCTCGATGACGGCGGCAGACTCGCCCGGAGCAATGACAACATCCGGACGCAGCACGGCCAGAGTATCGAACAGTGCCTCATCGCGCGCGCTGGCTCGAAACAGAGCGACGCGCGAATCGCCGTCATTCGGGACCAGCGCGCGCGCCAGCGAAAGCCAGTCGGTCGCCACCGCGCCGCCACAGACCGTGTGCCGTAACGTCAGAAGCGCGCGCGCCACTTCGGCGGTCACAGTCGCGTCGCTATCGCCGATGATGACCACTCGCCGCGCCTTCAGCCGCTCCAGACGCCATTCGATCCACGCCTTCAGCGCTTCCAGCGTGTCGCGCACCACGATCACCGACACGCCCGTGGTGTCAAACGACGGTGGCTCGCTGACCAGCAAGCCGGCAGCGCCCTGCCGCACTGCCCGTTCAAGCTGGCGCGGGTCGTTGCCATGCGCGACATACAGCGCCGTTTCCAGAGGCTGGGATGGATCGAAACGGAAGTCGGAGAACAACTGGCTGGCAGCCTCGCCGTACAGTTGGCCGCCACAGGCAGCCAGAAGGTCATAAAGATTGATCATGGGATGTGGTTGCTTCGCTGAATCACGTGACGAATATGGCAGATGTGGGTTTCTACAGTTGTTATAATAGCAGGACGAATCGGCTATCTAAAAACGGGTTTCATGTCATTCCATTTCGAAGTTCTGAAAACACAGGGACGCGCGCGCGCAGGCGTCTTCCATACACCACACGGCCCGATCCCGACTCCGGTGTTTGCGCCGGTCGGGACGCAGGCGACGGTGAAAGCCGTCATGCCGCGCGATCTTAAAGAGATCGGTGCGTCGCTGGTCCTTTCGAATACCTACCACCTGCATCTGCGGCCGGGCGAAGACATCGTGGCCGAGATGGGTGGTTTGCACGAGTTCATGGCATGGCCCGGCCCGATTCTGACCGACTCCGGAGGTTTCCAGGTTTTCAGCCTGGCGAAAATCAGTAAGATCGACGATGACGGCGTGACGTTCCGCAGCCATATCGACGGCAGCCAGCGTCGCTTTACGCCCGAAATCTCGATGCGGATTCAGCAAAAACTCGGGGCCGACATCATCATGGCCTTTGACCAGTGTCCAACGCCAACCGACCGCGCCGTCGTGGAAGCGGCGGTCGCGCGGACGAGCGCGTGGGCGCTCCGCTGCCGTGAGGCACACCCAGACGACAGCCGTCAGGCGTTATTCGGCATCGTTCAGGGTGGTATCTTCGAAGACCTGCGCGCCCGTTCAGCGCAGGATCTGCTCAAAATCGACTTCCCCGGTTTCGCGATCGGCGGCCTCGCCGTCGGCGAAACCAAACAGGCAATGTACGATACGCTGGATTTCACCGTGCCGATGCTGCCCGAGAACAAGCCGCGCTACCTCATGGGCGTTGGCGTTCCGGACGACATGGCTCAGGCCGTTCTTCGAGGCGTTGATGTGTTCGACTGCGTTATGCCAACGCGCATCGCCCGGCATGGCGCAGCCTTCACGCCCGACGGCACGCTCAACATGAAAAATCTGGCCCTTGCGCGTGACGAGCAACCTGTCGATGCAACCTGCGACTGCTATTGCTGCCAGAATTTCTCGCGCGCGTACCTGCGCCATCTGGTGAAAGCGAATGAAATCCTCGCCCATATGCTGCTCAGCCTGCATAACATCCGCTTCCTGATCCGCCATGCCGAGAACATGCGGCGGGCGATTCTGGAAGGCTCGCTGGATGCGTATGTGGCGAGTTTTCTCCAGCGATATTTACAGCCTGCTTAGCCGTGCGTCGAAGGAAGTCGAGTATTGAAAGCTCATCCCAACTGCATAACACCGCCGTACCCGGATGAACGCTGTCGCACCGGCATGCGTTGGAACGCCTGCCGAATGTGACCGCATATGGGGAGAGCCAAGCGAACCCTCGTCGCCTTTGCGTTCACCCTGGTCAGTTGCAGCAGCCAGATCGTGCCGGCGGCCACGCCGACGATCAATACCGCGTTGCTGCGTCTCTATACCACGACGGCCGTCCTGCCTCTGGCGAACGAACTGACCAGCGCTTACAGCAAGCGGTTTCCAATGCTGGCGTTCGACATCACTTCGGGCAACTATGAAGCGATGGTCGAACAGGTTGAACGCGACGCCGAAGCCTATCTGATGACGAACCACCTGCCCACCGAAAGCCCGTTGCTCGGGTTTCCCATCGGGCAGGATGGCATCGCTATCATTGTTCATCCGGACAACGACATCACCGGGCTGACTACCGAGCAGATTCGCAGTCTCTATCAGGGGCGCGTGAGCAACTGGCGAGATGTTGGCGGGCCGGATCGCGACGTGACGCTCATCAGCCGCGAAAACGGCTCCGGCTCCCGCGCCGAGTTCGATCGCCTGATTATGGGCGACCGGCGCACCAGCCCAACAGCGCTCATCGCGCCGTCAAGCGCGGCGATGGTCACCAGTGTCAGCCGCGACCCGAATGCGATTGGCTATGTGTCGATGAGCTATCTCGGCCCGACGGTGCGCGCGGTAGCGGTCGATGGCGTTGCGCCGACACTCGAAAATGTCGCCAACAATAGCTATCCGCTGCGCTCCACGATCTTCATCGTCGGCCAGCGGGAGCCGGAAGGCGATTTCCGTAGTTTCATCGGCTGGGTGCAGAGTCCCGAAGGTCAGACCGTCGTGACGCGCAGCCACGCCGCGCTAGCGGAACCCTGACCGGCCACAGCTAGCGAACGCGATCCAGTTCCGCCTCATCGGCTGTCACGCCCGCAAACAGGTCATATTCGTCAACCCGGTTGGCCGGTGGCGCGGGGAAAACGCGCGTGAAGCCCTGATAGGGAGACAGCAGCTTACGCAGAAACAGCGGCAGCCTCGGCGCGCCACCGCCAAGCTGGCTGGCGTGGCAGTTGCTTGCCTCATCCCACGCTTCGTAATAGTCGCGCACGCGGACGCGCGCGTGAACCGGCTCGACATTGTCCAGCACAGCCTGCAAGTCGATGTCCGCGTTCCTGCCGAGGCGACGTGGATCCTTGCCGCGCAGTTTCATTATCGTGATCGCGAAACGCAGAAAGCCGGAGTCAATGCCTGAATAGTACAGCTTCTGCGGCCGGTACGGCTCCTGACCTGTATCGTACTCCGGCGAGCCGGCGGCGCTGAATGCCGTCGTCGTCGCCCGCTGAATGGCGATATGGTCGGGATGGCCGTAGCCGCCGTAGCGATTGAACGTAATCACCACCTGAGGCCGGACCTCGCGCATGACCTCGACAACACGCCGCGTCACTTCTGCCTGATCGGCCTGCCACAGGCAATCGGGATGCAACGACGTCTCCGACCCCATCATGCCGCTGTCACGATAGCCGAGTTTATACACGCGCTTCAAGCCCAGCTTCTCGGCGGCGCAATCGAGTTCCGCCAGCCGCAGTTCGGCAACAGACGAATACCCGTTCAGATGTTCCGGAGACACCGTGCCACACTCGCCGTTGGTCGCGCAGATCAGGTAGACCTCTACGCCTTCCGCCACATAGCGCGCGATCAACCCGCCCAGCCCAAAACTTTCATCATCGGGATGCGCGTATGAAATCAGCAAACGACGAGTTGCCATGGGTTTACCTTTCACATTCCGGCGGTGTTGAAACCGCCTCATTATAACGCCGGATTTTTACCTCCTACCTCACGCTTTCGAGACGCACCGGGCGACTCGGCTCTTACCATACCGGGCCAAATCGCGTCATATTTCAGGAGAAATTCAGCCAAGTGTCTGAGCGACGTTTGTTCGACCATGCTATAGTTGCAGTTGAAAGGAAGGGCTATGACGACCGCTGACGATGTAAAAGCGCGGGCGCGCGAGCGCTTTGGCCAGTACAGGCACAACTATGTTACAAGCGACATCCATGCTTCGGGCCATGACCTCGACCGGTTGATCGAAGTCGTCGCGCCACAGGCGGACTGGCTCGCGCTCGATATCGCCACGGGCGGCGGGCATACTGCCCTGCACGTTGCCCGGCACACCCGCCGGGTCGTCGCGACTGATTTCGGGCTGGACATGCTCGTCGCGGCGCGGGAGTACGCGCAGGCGCAAGGTGCTGCCAATCTGACCTTCGCCGGGGCGGACGCCGAGCAACTGCCATTTGCCGGCCAGTGTTTTAATCTGGTGACCTGCCGCGTCGCCGCGCACCATTTTCCGGACGTCTATCGCTTCGTCGTCGAAGCGGCGCGAGTGCTCAAACCGGGCGGGTTGCTGGCCATCCTCGATCATCTGCTGCCCGATGACCCACGCGCCGCCGATTACATCGAAGCGTTTGAAACGCTGCGCGATCCAAGCCATCATCGCGCTTTCAACGAAGCGGAGTGGCGCGGGCTGCTGCTCGATGCCGGCCTGACGGTCGAGCATGTTGAGAAGCTGGAGCGAGCGGCGCTGCTGGTTCCATGGGCCGAGCGTCAGGGCTGCTCGCCTGAGACCATCGAACGCCTGCGAATCATGCTCGCGCAAGCGCCACAGGCCGTCGCGGAATGGATTCGCCCGCGTTCCGTTCTGTCGCCAGACGCAGGTTTTGACCATGTCTTCATCCTCATCACAGGTCGAAAAGAGCGCTAAAAGCACAATGGAACCCGCTTTCTGGCAATCGATTCGCGATGCCGACTACGCCGTCCCAGAAGGCTATTCACTGACCGAATTGACGAGCGAGTTAGTCGAATATCTCGGCTCGCCCAACCCGGTGCTCAGGCACACCTTCGGCTATTCGATCCTCGGCTACTGGATCGAGCGCGGCGTTTATTCCACCCGGCAACTGCGCGAGCTGATCATGCAGATGGTCGGCAATCTGTCGCAAGGGTTGAAAGAACGCAACACCGACAGCGTGTTCCGGCGTTCGTTCTCGGCGCTGGTGCTGGCCGAAATCGTGGCGCGCGACAACCACCAGCCCTTCCTGCGCGAAACCGAAATTAAGAACCTGCTGCGCTGGACCATCGAATATCTGCTGGCCGAGCGCGACCTGCGCGGCTATACCAATACGAAAGGCTGGGCGCACGCCATTGCCCACACCGCCGATCTGCTGCGCCATCTGGCGCGCAACCGCTATACCGACCGCGATGATCTCGAACAGATCATGATGGCGATTGCCCAGCGCATCACCATGCCGGTCGATCACGTTTTCATCCACAACGAGGACGAGCAACTGGTGCTGGTCGTCTGGGCGGCACTGGCGCGGCAGGAGCTGACGATGCCGTTCATGATCAACTGGCTGGCGCGCTGCGTGCAGGTAACGCAGCTTGCCAAGCCCGACGCGCCCTTCGACCCGAAAGTCCACGCGGCGACCCAGAATACGCGCAATTTCCTGCGCAGCCTCTATTTCCGCATTGCTTTGAACAAGAAAAGCGACGAGTGGCTGAACCGTCTGCGCCCCAAGGTGCTGGCGGCGGTCAAAGCCGTCAGCGGCTAGCGGCCAGATTCGCCAGCGCCTCGGCGGCGCGCGGCGGGCCACCGAGCGCTGCCAGTTCCTCCGCGAACGCGCGCGCGTTCTGCTGCACGCGCTCATCCTGGGCGAGCGCCCGCGCCCCCTGAGCCAGCAGACCCTGCCTGACGTCGTGGGCAGTCAGGTTCAGACCGATTTTCGCCTGCGCCACACGTCGCGCCTGCCCGCGCTGGTCGGCAGCGTGAGGAACGCAAATTTGCGGGATGCCGTAAACGGCGGCGGCGTGCGTCGTCCCCATGCCGCCATGATGGATGATCAGGCGAGTGCGAGGCAACACATGCTCGAAACTCACCCAGTTGAGCAGCCGGGTGGATTTCGGCAGCGCGGCCTTCAATTCCGCTTTGGCCTCCGGGGTAATCGGGTTCCAGCCGATGACAACGACCGGCACAAAGCCCGCGCGCGCCGCCGCATGGGCCGCCCAGCTAAAGAAGCCCAGATCGCCGGTAAAAATGCTGCCCAGCGTGACCAGCGCGAGCGGTTTTTCTGCCGGAATATCGAGCAGCCACTGCGGCGGGTCGTCCGCCGGAGGCGCGGGCATCCCGCCAACGAACAGCGTCTGCGGCAACAAATAATCGCTGTCGGCCTGATACCAGCGCTCACTGAAATACGAGATATGCAGGTGCGGGCTGAGAATGGCCGGTGTCGGCCCGCCGGACATATTCACGCCCTGCAAGCCGAAGCGCTCCAGTAGCCGCGCCACCCGTTCCTGGCTGTCCCGGCCAAGCGCGCGCTGAACCGGATAGAGAAACTCCTCGTTAAGCGCATCCAGCGCCGGCCAGCCACAGACCGCCAGCGGCCTATCAAGCGCTTCCGCCGCCAGCGCCGAAGCGGTGAGAAACGGATCGGTGGCGATTACGTCGGGCGGGCCGATCTGATCCGCGAGTTCAAGCAAAGCCTCGACCGCATCGCCAACCAGTTCTTCGCTCAGCCACGTATCGAGCGCGCGGCGATAGCGCAGCATGACGGCCTCCGCCGGAGGCAGGGATTGCAAGTCGGGAGCGGGAGGCGGTGGCCACAGCCAGCCCGTGCGCCGGACAGGCGCGAACTCGATGCCAGCCGACGCCAGAAAACCGCCGAGGCGATTCTCGCTCACCCACGTGACGTGATGGCCAAGCGCTTTTAGCGCCTGAGCAGTTTTGAGAAAGCCGCCCCAGTCGGTATGGCTGAGCAGCGGCGCTGAGACAAACCAGAAATGTGCCATTCGCAGAGCAACTCAATTCGCGAGGCCGAAAACGCGCGCCTAGCTTTCGCGCGGGTTGTTGACCAGCCAGACGGGTTCGTCCTTGGCTTGCGGCATGTGCAGCAGCGTGTATAGCCGCCGCGCTTCAGACCAGAGATGTTCGGCGGCCTCATAATTTCCGAGCGCGGCCTGAACTTCGCTCTGAACGCTCAGCACGTCGGCTTCGAGCCGCTGCTGATCGATGTGGCGTAACAACGGCGCCGCTTCGGTGATGGTCGCCATAGCCTGTTCTGTTTCACCGCGCCGCAGCAACACACGGGCCATCTGCGTCAGCGCCTGCACAAGCGCCTCGTAATCCTGCCGCGCCCGCCCTGAAGCTACAGCCTCGCTGACCATCGCCAGCGCTTCGTCGATCCGCCCCAGCGACAGCAGTGAACGGCTGGTGTTGACCTGTATTATCGCCTGCCAATGCGGATTGTTCACCTGTCGAATCAGGTCGAGCGCTTTTTCATGGTGCTCCAACGCGGTGGCATAGTCGCCCATCGAGTCATAAGCCAGCCCCATATTATCTGTCTGCACCGCCTTTTCGAGCAGCAGGTTATGGGTCTGGCTCAAAACCAGCGCCTGTTCGAGCGCGGCGATTGCCCGCCGTGGCCGCCCGATCATCATCAGAAACCAGCCATAATTGCCGCGACGTACGGACTCCGCCGCGTAATCGCCAGCGCGGACCGCAAGCGCGATAGCGTCGGTAAAAAAGGCTTCCGCCGAATCGACGTCCCCGCGCTCGGCATAAGCGATGGCTGCGTTGGCCAGCACGACGCCACGCGTTTCGGCATCCTGCGCGTCGACCGAATTGAGCGTCATGAGCGCCTGTTCGTAATCCTTCATCGCCCGCTGCGACTGGCCAAGCGCGCGCCGGGCGTTGGCCATATCGACATAGAGCCGGGCTACCTGCGCAAAATGCCGCTGTTCGTCGTAGATCGCCAGCGCCGCCGCCCATTCCTGAAGCGCCTGCGCCGGCTGTCCCTGGGCGGCGTACAACAGGCCGAGGTCACGCCGCGACTGCGCCAGTTCAATCCGCGCCGCAATGGCATCGGCCTTGTCGATCGCCCGCCGGTAAGTGGCGACCGCCGCCTCAGGGTCGTCGCCTGCCTGAGCCGCCGCCAGATGGCGCAAAATCTCGATTTCGATACGGTCGTTGGCCGCTCCATCGAGGCCGGCGAAGATTTCAGCGGCGGCGGCGAGATGTGGCACAGCTTCGCTGCTGCGCTGCGCGGCATGCAGCGCGGCCCCGAGAGCGCCCCCGGCTTTGGCCCGCAACACCGGGTCACCGCCATCCGCGCTGGCGACGGCCTGCTCGGCGTAATTAAGCGCTTCGGGAATATTCCGCAGCCGCAGGCAGATCTGGCTCATGGACACAAGCGCGTCAACCCGATCAGCGCTGGCCATATGGTCGGAAAAAAGTTGAAGCGCGTGCTCTAAATGCTGGAGAGCTTCCTGATAGCGCCCTTCCTCATAGGCGCGCTTGCCCAGTTCGAGCGACCAGAAGCGTTCGTAGTAACGATAACGAAACTGCTCGGCCATCTGGAGCGCGCGAACGAGCAGGTGCTGGCCTTCGACCTCCTGCCCGCTTTCGATCAGCGCCTGCCCCAGCCGTCCGATGAAATAGCTGTTCAGTTCAATATCGCCACTGGCATTCAGCTTGGGCATAGCCTCTTGCAACAGATGGGCCGCGTAACTGGCGTTGCCCTCGGCCAGATAGCAGTCGGCCAGATGGCCCAATGCCCGGCCCTCCGCGCCGCCGGACTGCGCCTGCCGGGCAAGGGAGAGCGCTTCTTCGTAGAGCGCCCGCGCCCCGGCCCAATCGCCGCGCTCCTGCGCCAGCGTGCCGCGCGTCGCCAGCACATAAGCGATCTGAACGGGCTGCTCGACCTGCCGGGCCGTAGCCTCGATCCGGGCCAGCAGGGCGGCCGCGTCATCCCAGCGCTGCAAGCGAATATACACTTCCGCCTGATGCAACGCGGCAACGGCCACCGCCGCCGGGTCGCCCGCCGCTTCCGCGATTTCGACAGCACGCCCCAGCGACGCCAGCGCGCGCTCGTAATCTTCCGAGAACTTGGCGCGCCGCCCATCTTCAAGCGCTTCTCGCATGGACTGTCCCACGGTGGAGCGCGCAGGAGCCAGCCCCAACCAGTTTTTCACCCGTTGCAAAACGCCGGTCACAGTCTAACCAGTGGAGTCAATCGAGAGCCTTCGTTCCATGTTGTAACCCGTTTAGCGGCTATCCGCAATGCAAAACGGGCTGGATGACAGCCCGTTTCGACATTTTTCGCCCGGCTAGACCGCGGCCCATGCAATCACGGATAGAACCCGCGCGTCGTCAGCGCATCGGCTACCCGCTGAATCGCCAGCACCTGAGCCGCCGTCCGCAGGTCGGTCTTGTGCTTTTCGGCGGTCATCACCGTTGCTTCAAAACTCCGCGTCAGGATTCGCTCAAGCTGGCGGTAGATTTCGTCTTCATCCCAGAAGAATGATTGCAAATCCTGTACCCACTCGAAATATGAGACGATAACGCCGCCCGCGTTGGCCAGAATATCCGGCACAAGCAGCACCCCGCGATCGCGCAGAATGTCGTCGGCCTCTGGCGTCGTTGGCCCGTTGGCCCCCTCGACGATCAGCTCGGCCTTAATCCGCCCGGCGTTCCGGGCCGTGATCTGATCCTCCAGCGCAGCGGGGATCAGCACGTCACAGTCCGAGGTCAGCACCTCGTCATTGGTGCACGCTTCGCCGCCGGGGAAGCCATCGACAGTGCCCGTTTCCGCGACATATGCCATCAACGCTTCGATATCGAGACCGTTGGCGTTGTAGACGCCGCCGTAGACATCGCTGACGGCGACGATTTTGAAGCCGTTTTCGTGGGCGGCCAGCGCCGCGTTGGAGCCAACGTTACCAAACCCCTGAATGGCAAGCCGGGTCGACTCCGCATCCTTGCGACCCATGTAGCGCAGCGCTTCCATCATGACGGTGATCACGCCGCGCCCGGTTGCCTGATTGCGCCCCAGACTACCGCCGATATTGATCGGCTTGCCGGTCACAATCGCCGGCACAGAGTAGCCTTTGTTCATGCTATAGGTGTCCATGAACCAGGCCATGATTTGCGGGTTCGTTCCAAGATCCGGCGCGGGGATATCGGTATGCGGATCAATAATCGGGATCAGTTCGGCTGCGTAACGCCGCGTCAGATTCTCCAGTTCACGCGGACTCAAGGTTTTGGGATCAACAACAACGCCGCCTTTGGCGCCACCAAAAGGAATATTCACAAGCGAACATTTCCAGGTCATCCACATCGCCAGCGCGCGAATCTCGTCCATCGTCACCGCCAGACTGTAGCGGATGCCGCCCTTCGACGGACCAAGGACGGTGTTGTGGTGCACCCGGTAGCCGGTGAACATTTCGATGGAGCCGTCATCGCGGCGAACGGGGAAATTGACCGTGAATTCACGCCGGGGATAGCGGAGGAAATCGGCAACGCCATCATCGATTTTGAGATAACGGATGGCTCGGTCGAACTGAGCTAAAGCGGTTTGGTACGGGCTGCTGTCATGGTCGATCTCAGGCTTGAATGCAACAACCATAATCGAGCCGGCCTCCTGGCACATGTAACGGAAAATGTCATACTTGGCGGGTGAAAAATTGTCACCCCTCTATCTCGCATTATACGTTAAACAATACCGGAGAAAAACTAAATTCAGTAAATTCTTATGCAAAATGACGAACATAGACGCTCAAATATTAGGCATGTTGCCCAAAACCCGGCGCTGAGCGGGTTAATCGAGTGAGCGCCAACAAATAAAAAACCTCATGGGAACGGTGTCGCCATGAGGTTTGCCTTCTCCGGCCAACGGTTCAGACGCGGCCATTGAGGTAGCTTCGCAAATACTGGCCGGTATAACTGGTCGGCACGCGCGCAACATCTTCCGGCGTGCCGGTGGCGATCACATAGCCGCCTGCGTCGCCGCCTTCCGGCCCCAAATCGATCAGCCAGTCGGCAACCTTGATGATGTCGAGATTGTGCTCGATCACCAGCACCGTGTTGCCCTGATCGACCAACTGCTGCAACACGTTAATCAGGCGTTTGACGTCCGCGGCGTGCAGCCCGGTCGAAGGTTCGTCCAAAATATACAAGGTCTTGCCCGTCGCGCGGCGGGACAACTCGCGGCTCAGTTTGATGCGCTGCGCCTCGCCGCCGCTCAACTGCGTGGCCGGCTGGCCGATGCGAATGTACCCCAGACCGACCTCTTCGAGCGTCCGCAGCTTGCTGACAATCGCCGGGATGTTGCCAAAGAACTCGTGCGCCTCGCTGACGGTCATGTTCAGGACATCGGCGATACTTTTGCCCTTGTATTTGACTTGCAGCGTTTCGCGGTTGTAGCGCGCCCCGTGGCAAACTTCGCACGGAACGTAGACATCGGGCAGGAACTGCATTTCGATCTGAAGCTCGCCCTGCCCCTCGCAGTTTTCGCAGCGTCCGCCTTTAACGTTGAAGCTAAAGCGTCCGGCGGTATAGCCGCGCATCTTGCTTTCAGGCAGGCTGGCGAACAACTGGCGGATGGCATCGAACATCTTGGTATAGGTTCCGGGGTTGCTGCGCGGCGTCCGGCCAATCGGGCTTTGGTCGATGTTGATGATCTTGTCGATATTTTCGATGCCTTCAATTGAGTCATGCGCGCCGGGGCGTTCGCGGCTGCCGTTTAGCACCTGCGCCAGCTTCTTATACAGCACGTCCACCATGAGCGTCGACTTACCGCTGCCGCTCACGCCGGTGATCACAACCAGCTTGCCCAACGGGAACTCGACGTCGATGCCTTTCAGGTTGTTCTCCCGCGCGCCGCGTACGATAATGCTCGCGCCATTGCCACTGCGCCGCTTCTCCGGCACTTCGATTTTCAAACGACCAGACAGATACGCGCCCGTCAGGCTTTCATCGACCTTCATTACATCTTCAGGCGTACCTGCGGCGACGACATAGCCGCCATGCTCGCCCGCGCCCGGCCCAAGGTCAATCAGCCAGTCGGCGCAGCGCATGGTTTCTTCGTCGTGCTCGACAACCAGCAGCGTGTTGCCGAGGTCGCGCAACTCCGTCAGAGTGCGAATCAGGCGCGCATTGTCGCGCTGGTGCAACCCGATGGATGGTTCATCGAGCACGTAGAGCACACCGGTCAGGCGACTGCCGATCTGCGTCGCCAGCCGGATACGCTGGCCCTCGCCGCCGCTCAGGGTGGAAGCCGCCCGCGCCAGCGTCAGGTATCCCAGCCCCACGTTATCGAGGAAGCCAACACGCGCTTCAATCTCTTTCAAAATCTGGTGCGCGATCTGGAGATCGCGTTCGGATAGTTTCGGCGGCTCACCGTTCGCGCCGCGCAGTCCCGCGATCCAGCCGCGCAACTCGCTGACAGGCAACGCCGTGATATGGTGAATCGGCATCCCGGCGACGGTCACCGCCAGCGCTTCGGGCCGCAGGCGATTGCCCATGCACGTCGGGCATGGAACCTGCGACATGAATTCCTGAATTTTCTCGCGTATGTAGTCCGAGTCCGTCTCGCGGTAGCGCCGCGCCAGATTGTTGATGATGCCTTCAAACGAGGTCTGGTACTCGCGCCGTTCGCCGCGGGCATTGGTGTAAGCGACGCGGATTTTGCGCGAGCCGGTTCCGTAGAGGATCACGTTCTGCTGCTCCCGCGTTAGCTCACGCCACGGCGTGTCCATGCTGAAGCCGTAGGCGCTGGCCACCGCGCGGATCAGGTTAGCCCCCCATCCATCCTCGACAAAGTTCCAGCCGTTGGCATGAACCGCGCCCTGCGCCAGTGACAGCGCGGGATTGGTCACGATCAGGTCGGGGTCCAGTTCCAGCCGGAAACCGAGGCCCTGACAATCCGGGCAGGCTCCCTTGGGCGTGTTGAAGCTGAACGTGCGCGGCTCGATTTCAGGAATGCTTCCGTGGCCGTTCACACAGGCCAGATGCTCGCTGTACAGCGTGTCGAGTGACGGCTGCTCGCTCAGATTATTGATGATGACCAGACCGTCGCCCAGTTCGAGCGCGGTTTCAATCGCTTCGGTCAGGCGTGTCTCGGCATTACGCGCGTCCTCCGATTCGGGATCGTCGTAATGCCGCACGATCAGGCGGTCGACAACGACCTCGATGTTGTGAATCGCGTAACGGTCGAGCGTGATCTGCTCGCCCAGATCGTAAACCTCGCCATCCACACGAACGCGCTGGAAACCGGCCTTGCTAATATCTTCCAGCACTTTTTCGTGATGGCCTTTACGCCCCCTGATGACAGGCGCAAGCACCTGAATGCGCGTCCCATCCGGCAGCGCCTTCACTTCGTCGACGATCTGCTGCGCGCTCTGCGCCGTCACTTCTTCGCCACATACCGGGCAATGCGGCACGCCAATGCGCGCGTAGAGCAGACGCAGGTAGTCGTAAATTTCGGTCACCGTGCCGACTGTGGAACGCGGATTGTGACTGACGCCCTTCTGGTCAATCGACACCGCCGGGCTTAGCCCTTCGATCTGATCGACGTCGGGTTTTTCCATCTGGCCCAGAAACTGCCGGGCGTAGGCGCTCAGACTTTCCACGTAACGCCGCTGGCCCTCGGCAAAAATCGTGTCGAACGCCAGCGATGACTTGCCGGAACCGGATAAGCCGGTGATCACGACCAGTTTGTTGCGGGGAATCTCCACGTCGATATTTTTCAGATTGTGCTCGCGAGCACCCCGCACAATGATCTTTTCTTGCGTCATTTGGTCCTGTCGCCTTGTTCTTCAGTTTTTACAGGCTGCGCGGCGTAGCTGTATGCCTTGACGAGGACGTACCGAATGTGGCGGATAGGATCGCGCACGCGACCCTGCACATCTGTTCGCATTATACATCGGTATGGAGAGATAACAAGCGCCGTGTTCCCCTACCTCAATGCCGCCAGCACAGCCCACTGTGATGGGTTTGCGGAGACACGGTCTTAATCAAATCGTAAGGCGCAGGAGGATCAAAGCCCGGCATCCGCTGTTGCCCGATAACCGAAATCATCCGGTATTCGCAACCCCACCACAAACGTTAACGCTTCCAGAACGTTATTTCAATTAGAATAACGATTAACGACCGCTTGAGGAAGAGGAGGTCCTCAAAATGCGCCACACGCTGTTCTTAACTCTTTCTCGGGCAGCAGTAGTGATCGCTGTATCGCTTTTTGTGTCGGTGTCCTTCGCCGGAGCGCAGGAACTCACCGTACACATTTCACCGGTGAACATCAACGTCGGTCAAATTGTCACAGAAACCGCCGATGCGTTCAGCCCTTTGCAGCAATTTGCATTCAGATCGTCTCCCGACACGCCGGTCACGCTGTTGTTCATCAGCAGCCAGCTTCACGGCTCTCCCCAGCTCACGCTACGCAATGCCGACACGAACGAAACGCTCGCCATGTTCAGGCAAAGCATCACCGGAAGCTGTCTGCGCTTCGCTCCCGGAGACCGGCAGTATCTGCTCGACATCAGCTATCAGGCAACCCTTCCGGCGGAAGAATATTCCCTGTATCTGACCACCGGGGATAACCTGCGCGCCGGTTGCGACCTGCTCAGCCTGATCGGCGGGACAGTGAATGGCAGCGCGTTCCTCGGCCTGAACGCGACCGCAGCGTGCTCCGCTATCGTAAGCGCAGACGCCGAACTTTACAGCCAGCCGCGCGCAAGTGCCACGGTCATCGGCACAGTGGGAAGCGGTGAAACCATCTATCCATTGATCCGGCTGGATAATGCCGGCTGGTATCTGGTCTTCACCTCCGCCGGAAGCGGATGGATCAGCGCGGCATCGCTGCGAAACAGGATGCTGTGCGACGACCTTGCAACCGCGACCGGCATTAGCGTCACCGGTGGCGGGCTGAGTGATGATGGGCGAGCGAGGACGGCAACGGCGCAGATGGCGGCGGAGACAACGGTGGTGGCGATAACGGCGGCGGCAATGGTGGCCAGCCGGGGCTGCCGGCGGATTGCGAAACCGCCCCGGACGGCAGTCTGCTGGACGTCGATGCCTGCCTCAACCTGAGACTCGGTGACGACATCGGTGTGAATGCCAATATCAACGCCGGAGTAGGCGGCAATACCGGCGTGAATGCCAATATCAATGCCGGCGCAGGCGGCAACAACGGCGTCAATGTGGGCGTCGATGCGAATGTGAATACGGGTGGCAACACCGGTGTCAATGCCAATGTCAACGCCGGCGCAGGCGGCAACAACGGCGTCAACGTAGGCGTTGATGCGAATGTGAATACAGGCGACAATACCGGCGTGAATGCCAATGTCAACGCCGGAGCGGGCAATGACGGTATCAACATCAATGCCGGCATAGACACGGGCAACAACAATGGTATCGATGCCAATGTCAACGTCGGCGGAAACGGCGGCATTGATGTCGATCTTGGCGACACCAACATCATCGACACCGGCGGCGGCGACGACTGTCTGCTGGGCATTCTCCTGTGCTAAAGCGTCGGCGACACGCTTAATCGCCCGTCGAGGCAGGGGGGATATCCCCCCTGCCTCTTTTTTATCCCACCTGTGGCTGAACGATACGGCCTTACGCTGCGCGCCTGCTCCCGGCAGCGCAGTCATTACATTCAATACAGCCAAAATCGCCACTTGTCACCTTCTAGTGGCCGGAATGGCAGAATGGGGTATACTGAATTGTGAGCGCTCACAATCGCTGTTTATTGCTGAGAAGATAAATATGTCGCTCCTTCTTGAAGCCTCGCAGATTACCAAACGGTTTCCCGGCACGCTTGCGCTGGATCGCGCGCACATCGAACTGCGGGCTGGAGAAATCCATGCCGTGCTAGGTGAAAATGGCGCCGGCAAAAGCACGCTCATGAAAATCATCTCCGGCGTCTATACGGCGGATGAGGGCCAGATTTTGCTCGAAGGCCGGCCGGTCGCGCCTGCAAACCCGCACGAGGCGCTCGAACTTGGCATTGCCATCGTGCATCAGGAACTGAGCGTTGTGCCCGCCCTCTCGGTGGCCGAAAACATCTTCGGCGGCCGGCTTCCGACCAATGCGCTCGGCATGGTGCGCTATAACCGCCTTTATGAGAATGCCCGCAGCGTGTTGCAGGACCTCCAGCTTGATATCGATCCGCGCGCGCCGATGGAAACGCTGTCAGTCGCCAACCAGCAGGTGGTTGAAATTGCCAAGGCGTTGTCCTTCCAGTGCAAGATCCTGATACTGGATGAGCCGACCTCCGCGCTGACGGCGCGCGAGGCGGACATTCTATTCGGGCTGCTGCGACGTCTGGCCTCGGAAGGCACGGGCATCTTTTATATCAGCCACAAACTCAGCGAAATCTTCACGCTGGCGGACCGCGTCACGGTGCTGCGCGACGGCAGAACCATCGGCACGCGTGCGATCGCCAAAACGACGCCTGACGAGGTGATCCGAATGATGGTCGGGCGCGAGTTGGGCGACTTCTACCCCGCCAAGAATCCCGACCAGGGCGCTCCCCTGCTCGAAGTCCGCGACCTCCGCCTGAACGGACAGACGGAAGCCAACAGCTTTTCCCTGTATGACGGCGAGATCCTCGGCATTGCAGGGCTGATCGGTTCGGGGCGCAGCGAGCTGGCGCGCGCGATTTTCGGCGCAGACCGGAAGGCCAGCGGCGAGATATTAATCGACGGGAAGCGAGTCGAGATCAACTCGCCTGCCGACGCTATTCGCCACGGACTCGGCTACCTGCCGGAAGACCGCAAAGCCGCCGGGCTGTTTCTCGATATGGCCGTGAGACGTAATATCGTCGCCGCCGATCTGAAAGAGATCACCCGGCACGGTTTCATCAGCAATAGCAAAGAGCGCTCCATCGCCGAGCAGTTCGTCAGCCGGTTGAACATCAACACACCATCCATCGATCAGGAAGTTCGACGGCTGAGCGGCGGGAACCAGCAGAAAGCGCTGGTCGCCAAGTGGCTGGCCATTCGCCCGCGCATTCTGATCGTCGACGAGCCGACACGAGGCATTGACGTCGGCGCAAAGCGTGAAATTCACTTCCTGCTGCGCGAGTTGGCCGCCAACCATGTCGGCATCATCATGATTTCATCGGAACTGCCGGAAATTCTGGGGTTAAGCGATCGCATTCTGGTAATGCACGAAGGCATGATCGTCGGTGAAATCGACGCAGCCGACGCCACCGAAGAACTCATCATGACCTACGCCAGTGGACAACAGGGCAAAGTATATGCAAGCAACAACCGTTCGTGACGCTACCGACGCTTCCGCCGCGAATCCGGTCCTTCAGTTTCTGAAGCGCCTGCTGCGGCTGCGCGAATTTATGCTGATCGTGATGATCGTCCTGATCGGGCTAGTGCTGCAACTGGCGACCGGCCGCTTCCTGACAACCGCCAACCTGAACGCGATCACGCTGGGGTTCGCCACCTCGGCCATTATCGTCGTCGGCATGACAGCAGCTCTGGTCGCGGGCGGCTTCGACCTGTCGGTCGGTTCGGTCATGGCGATGGGCGGCGTAACGACCGCCGTCGCCCTGCGCGCCGATGTGCCGGTCCTGCTGGCGATGGGAGCAGGCGTCGGCGCGGGCATCCTGGCGGGTCTGGTGAACGGCCTGCTGATCACCAAGGTCGGCATCAACCCCTTCATCACCACGCTCGGTATGCTCAGCATCGCACGCGGCATCAGCCTCGCCATCACCGAAGGCTCGCCACTCGCCAACCTGCCCTCCGAGTTCTTCGTTTTTGGTCAGGGCCAGACGCTGAACATCCCGAATCTGGTGCTGATTGCGTTGATCATCGTGCTGATCGGCGATGTGCTGATGCGCCGGTCGGCCCCGTTCCGGCAGATCTATTATGTCGGCGGCAACGAAGATGCCGCCCGCCTGTCAGGTATCAACGTTGACCGGGTGAAAATCGGCGTCTTCACCCTGTCGGCCATGCTGGCCGCGCTGGCAGGCGTGCTGGCGGTATCGCGCTTCACAGTGGCTGACCCGGGTCAGGGCGTCGGCGAAGAACTGCGCGTTATCGCGGCCTGTATCATCGGCGGGTGCAGCCTGAAAGGTGGGCGCGGCACGGTGATCGGCGGCCTGCTCGGTCTGATCTTTGTCGGCTTCATTAACAACGGACTGGTCCTGCTGCGAGTTCCCGTCTACTACCAGCAACTGGCGATGGGCATCGTGCTACTGCTGGCGGTCGGCTTCGATACGATCAGCCAGCGCTGGCAGGAACGGTCGCGTAAGGCAACTCGCCGGACATCATGAGCACCGTCGTCACCTATCCCAGTCTGGACGGCGTCTCGATCCACGCCGTCATACACGATGCCGGGCCGGGTGCAAAAGCCAGCGTCGTGCTGGCGCATGGCATCACCGTCAGCAAAGATGAGAGCGTGGGCGAATCGGGCATCCCGGCATTTGTCGAACTGGCAGACGCGCTGGTCGAGGCCGGCTATAACGTCCTGCGCTTTGACTTCCGGGGACATGGCGATAGCGATCTTCCGTCGCGCGACATGACGATTGCCGGAGAATTGCTCGATCTGGTCGCCAGCGTGCAGCAGGCGCGCCAGCGCTGGGACAAACCGCTGGCATTGCTCGGCGCGAGTTTTGGCGCAGTTTCAAGCGTGCTCTATACCGCGAATTACGGCGGCATAGACTGCCTCGTGCTGTGGAATCCCGTGCTCGATCTGCGCCAGACGTTCATCGAGCCGGTGATGCCCAAGCCACGCCGGTTCTTCAATGCGGAAGGCTATGCCCATCTGCGTGACCATGGCTACCTGCTGCTCGATGGCTTCGAGGTGGGCCGGTGTCTGGTCGAAGAGATGCGCCGCGTCGAGCCTTTCAGGTATCTGCAACACATCACCTGCCCTGTCCTGACATTGCATGGCGAAAATGACACTTACGTGCCGTTCGAGGTATCGAAGGCTTATGCGGTTTGCAACGAACACAGCGCCTTCATACCGGTGGCCGGGGCGGAACACGGCTTTATGGAACGCGACGCCCGGCAGTTCGTCATCGGCAAAACGGTGGCGTGGCTAGACAAACATCTGAGCGCCGAACCACGCCCGGCCTGAGATGTAGGGTCGTTGCGGTCGCCAACGCGCGGGCGCGAAGGCGGCCGATAAAGACAGTTCTCATCAATAATAAGGAGTTTGTATCATGGATCGTCGTGAATTTCTGAAAGCCAGCGGACTCGCAACCCTTGCCGCAGCCGGGATGACCTTGCCAGCCCGTAAAGCGGCGCGCGCGCAGGGCGATCAACTGTACTACATGGTGACGTTTGTATCGGGCATCGACTACTGGAAAGACTGCGACCGGGGCATGAAGGACGCGGCGGCGGAACTCGGCGTCACCGCCGAATACACCGGCACGCCAGAGTACGACATCGCCGCGCAGGTGCGCGTGCTCGAAGAAGTTATCGGCCAGCAGCCTGATGGCGTGCTGCTCACGGTCATCAACCCGGATGGTCTGCGCCCGACAATTGACGCCGCCATCGACGCCGGCATTCCTATCGTCACTTTTGACGCCGACTCGCCGATGAGCAAGCGCTACTCATTTATCGGAACCGGCAACTACTACGCCGGTGTGGTCGCCGCGCGCTATCTCGGGCCGCTGGTTGGCGAAGGTCTGGTCGCGATTGACACCGCGCCGACACAGCTCAACCATGTCCAGCGCTATACCGGTTTCATCGACACACTCAAAGCCGAATACCCCGGCGTGGTCGTCACCGACGATCTGATTTCCGACAACGAAGGCCAGACGACGATTGCTGCCACCAAGATGGCGGCGCTGCTGCAGGCCAATCCCGACATCAAGGGGATCTTCGCGACATCGGCTCAGGGCGGCGTCGGCGTGGCGCAGGCCGTTCGCGAAGCCGGCCTCACCGGGCAGGTCAAGATCATCGCCTTCGACTATGACGAGGGCACGCTCGACCTGATCGACAACGGTCAGCTCAGCGCGACGCTGGCACAGGGAACCTGGCAGATGGGTTACTGGGGCATGAAGATGCTTTACGCGGTTCGCAACGACCTGATCAAGTCGGTTTCCGACTGGAGGGGCGCGAACATCTCCCCGCTGCCGCCGAACGTCGATACCGGCGTGGTCGTCATCACCGCCGAAAACAGCAGCTACTGGCGTCAGTCGTAACCATCCGGCCTTACACCGCAGGCTTCCGAGGCAGGGACGCCCCCTGCCTCTTTTTATGCCCCGGCCCGCCGTAGCTATCCGGTCACCCGACCATTACCGAGCGGATCGTGTCCACCAGTTGCTGGTTGCTGAAAGGCTTGATCAGGTGGTAGATTGCGCCGCGCTTGAGGGCGTCCTGTATCTGATAGATGTACGCGCTGGCGATGACGATCGGAATCGTCGGATAGTTCAGACGCAGAAACTCGATCAGACGAATACCATCCATGTCCGGCATGTGAATGTCGCTGAGCACGAGATCAACCCGCTCGTGGATTTTGAGTTGCATCATCGCTTCGACGCCGTTCGCAGCCTCAACGACCTCGTAACCCTGATGCGACAGCAGCGTGCGAATGAGATCACGCAGGCCCTCGTTATCCTCAACGACCAGAATTCTGCACATCAACTTCAACGCCTGCTGCCCGATCCGGCAGCACAATACCAATCGCCATTCCTATCTGATAAGCACAATACAGCAAAGCGTTAAACAAGCCGCTTACAAAAGCAGCTTGTTATCAGGTTCCGGCATAGTACGATGGTCAGGTCGTGCTTCGGCGGCTAGCCACCGCTGACCGGCGTTTCGGTGACGTCCGGCGTCGGGCTGGGCGTCGGTGTTGGCGTAGCGCTCAGCGCGATCTGTGTCGCCGTGCCCACCATATCCGCCATTTCCGTAGAAATGGCAACGTCGCCAAGCCAGCGCACGATCTGAACGTACGAACGCCCGGGTTTGAGCATGATGTCTACATAGTTGCCATAGTAAAGTCGCAGCGCCGTGCCCGGCTCCCGGTCGCGCCGTTCCCAGTAACCCGACCAGTACTGGCCATCGCGGAAAACATAGGCCCGCCCGGTTCCCCAAAGCTGGATTTCATGCGAGGCCGAGCGGCTTTCCGGCTCAAACAGGTCGGGGCGATCCACGTGTGGCACTTCGATAATCACAATGTTGTCGGTCCACAATTGCTGGCCATCCGCCGCGTCGTAGTGCGGTACGCCTTCGGTATAGCGCACATAACGCCCGCTTTCGGCATCATACTGCCAGCGCGCGTCGGTATGTCCATACCAGTCGACGAAGATATCAAGCGCGGGTTTCCCGTCGGGATTGGGCGTTTCCGAAAACGCAAAGCCCCGCGCGCGCCTGCCCAAGCCGATGTTCCGGCTTTCGGCTCGCCGCCAGGCGTATTCGGTATCCAGATAAAGGGTGTGTTCAAAGGCCAGACCTTCCTGCGGGAAACGGCAGAAGCCGGCCTCCTCGCAGTTGTCGCCAAACTGGGGCGACACGATCTGATAGCCCCAGTCCACTTCGAGCGCCATTTGCCGGATCGGCTCGCTGGAGCCGGAGTAGGCAAAAATCGCTTCGTACATCGGCACAAGTTCAAAGTCGACCAGCCGGCCACTGCGGATCGGCCCGACGTGATGCGGCATGTTCTCGCGGAAAATGGCCGCAAAGCGGGTCACGCCACCTTCAACCTCATACTCATAGACCACATCGGCGGCGTTCAGGCCACTTTGCGGGCGCACGATTGGCGGGTAATTCGAAATCTTGACCAGCAGATTACGCCGGTTCCGGGCCTCCTCGCTGGTAAACGGCAAACCCGTCAGCGTGTTGATGCCTTCCGGATAGTAAATCGGGCCATTGGGCGTCGGTGTTGGCGAGGGAGTATCCGTCGGCGTCGGCGTGTCGGTAAAGGTAGCGGTCGGTGTTTCCGTTGCCGTCGGGCTGGCGCTCGGTGTCGCCGTCGGGCCGGATGGCGTATTGGTCGCGAAAACCAGCGGCGCGGGGGACGGCGTGTTAGTGCCCGGCAGTGTTAGCTGCAACGACGCATCGGCATTCCAGTCATTATGCGGCCCGGCGGCAAGCGTCGCAGTCGCTGTGGCCGCTAGCAGCAGGCTCAATGGAAGAAAGAATCGACGCATAAACGCCCTCTTCAGGAACTCACAACCCAGCAGAAAGCCCCTCTTCGGGGCGCGACGTGAAAGTATACGACCAGGTTGCCAACTTGCACAGGTACTGGCCGGTCGCAGGCCTATGCACTAGAGATATGGCCTGATGGTATCCGCGATCACATCGGGGGGCGTCGTGAAGGAATAGACGACCCGCACGTCGCCGTTTCGGTCGAGCAGGAAGGAATGTGTGCTGTGATCGACCAGATAGCCGGCGGCAGAACCGCTTGACGTATTGCGTTCAAAAAATACGCCGAGAGGCTGTCCCAGCGCACGCACGTCGTCTTCCGGCCCGGTTAACCCTAGCACAAAGTCATCTACACCGCGAACGGCCAGATAATCGCGCATGACTTCAGGCGTATCGCGCTCGCCGTCCACGCTAACGAAAACAAACTGCACATCGCCCGCCCGGTCGCCCAGATCCTCGCGAATGCGCTTGAATTCATCGAGCGTGGCCGGGCAAAAATCGGGGCAATGGGTATAACCGAAGAACATCAGCGCCAGCTTGCCTTCCAGATCTTCCAGCGCTACCTGCTCTCCGAACTGGTTAGTCAGAGTCACGTTCGCCAGTTCAATCGGCGGGTTGACCGCCGTAACGCCCTCAATTTGCGGCGTCGGTTCTGGCGGGGCCGCCTGCCCGCCATTCAAAGCAAATACCAGCACAACAGCGATTACAACAATTCCGGTAAACAGTAAAACCAGCAGCGCCGCACGGCCTCTCCTCGAGGTCGACGCCGGATGAGTTGGTGTCACGCTCTCCTCCTGCTTCAGACTAATGCGCGTGTGCGTCGTGATGCGCGCTTTCATCGTGCGCGCCTTCGTCATGCACGAAAATGCCGGTGACGAGTTCGGCTCCAGACTCGAAATGCAGGGTCAACGGCACGACATCGCCGGGCAGCAGATGGACAGGTAGATCCATCAGCATCAGATGCAGCCCGCCCGGTTCGAACACCACACGGGAACCGGCGTCAACGTCGATTGTCTCGACGGGCCGCATTCGGGCGATGCCGTCCTCATGACGTGTTTCGTGCAGTTCGATGATGCCGGCGCGCGGCGACGTCACACCAATGAGCACAGCGGGTTCTTCGCCGCGATTTTCCAACGTCAAATAGGCCCCGCTGATAACGTCCGGCCTGTCATCATCACCGGCCTCAAGCGCTGTAGGTCTGGCCCAGCCGCCGTAGACAATCACCTCGCCCGCATCATCGGGCGCTTGCTCCACGGTCAACGCCGCCACGTCGAGCATGACAGTCTCCGTCTGAGGAACCGATAGTGTCACGGCGAACACCGCGCCTGTCTCCGGCAGCGTGCCGCCATCGCGCGCAACGACTGTCACCGGTAGCCCGTCGGGCGCTATGCGCAGCGCCGCCTCCGGTTCAATCGTCCACACGGTATCTTCACCATCAATTTGAACCTCAAGCTCATCATCATGCGCTTCAATCGCCACCAGAGTGACCGGCTGGTCGCCGCGATTTTCCAGCGTCAAATAAAGTTGCGCCGTGCCATCCTCACTGGAGGCCAGCAGCCATGCATCGTAGGCGACGACGTCGATCACTTCCTGTGCAAACACAACCGGCAAAGCGACAACCAGCAACAGGGCCAGCGCCAGCACGGCCCACCCAAACGCACGCATCCTGCACCTCATTCAGGCAAATCGCTAGATACCGGGAACACCGGCTTCCAAACGCGGCTAGTATAACACGCAGCCTCGTGCCGGAGACCGCGCGTACCTGAGAGTCCGGTGAAGAACGCCTGCCCTCCTGTCGCCGCCGAAATGGTATACTGTCCCCCTGAGCCATAGCACGCGAGGGCCGCCATGCGTAACTACGAAATCCTCACCACAGTCGAAATCGACCAGCATACCGGCCTGCTGACCATGACCGCCTCGCGGGAAAGCCCGCCTGTATCACAGCTTGCCATGCGGCGCGAGGGCGATTACGTCGTAATTTCGGCCAGTTATGGCCCGATCGAAATTGCCCTGCGCCCACGCTACGAAATGTTGCGCCGGACTTTCGCCCGGCTACAGCCGATCGGCGGGCTGCAAACGACACGCGAAATCGGCACGACGCACGCCTATCTCTCCGTGGGCCTGCGGGCCGATCACTCGCTGTTGCTGCGCCCGACACTGGTTGGCGATGCATCGGGCCATCTATGCCTCAACTTCGAGCTGACATCCGAAGTTCGCGAGGCGCTGTTCCGCTGGTTGGAAATCGAGCCGTAGTAGTTGCGGGGCCGGAGCGGCAACGGTACAATCACCGCAATACAATCAACAATGTGTGAAGAGAGCGCCCGCGTGCGGGACGCCGAAGGGGCAAGCCGCCGGAAATGCTGGGCCGGAGGCGAAACTCTCAGGTAAAAGGATTCACAGATTGTGACCCTCTGGAAGCGAATGACGGCCTGACAGAGCACACAGCATCGCGATGAGCTGTGTGCTTTTTGTTGATCAACATTTCAGGAGAATTAGGTTATGGCGCAACTGAACTACCCTTCCGACCTGAAGTACGCTCGCACCGACGAATGGGTCCGCCTTGAAGGCGACATCGCCACGATTGGCATTTCCGACTTCGCGCAGGATCAGTTGAACGACGTCGTCTTCGTCGAGCTTCCGGAAGTCGGCACGGAGGTGAAAAAAGGCGAACCGTTTGGCACGGTCGAATCGGTCAAGGCAGCGTCTGACCTCAACGCACCGGTCACCGGCACGGTCACAGAAGTGAACGACGCCGTGCGCGACAACCCTGAACTGATCAATAGCGATCCGTACGAACGCGGTTGGCTGATTAAGGTCAAGGTCAGCGACCCGGACAGCCTGAACGATCTGATGGACAGCGCTGCCTACGCGAAATACAACGAACCCCGGATGTAAGCCGCGCTCCGGCGCTGTGGCCGTAACAGGTATCCAAGATGACGTATATTCCTCATACCGACGTCGAGCGCCAGCAAATGCTGGCGGCCATTGGCGTGACAACCATTGAAGATCTGTTTGAAGCCGTGCCTTCCACCCATCGCTTTCCCAAGCTCGATCTGCCCGCCGGGGTGAGCGAGATGGAAATCGCGGCGGAGATGCTGGCGCTGAGCGAAGCCAACGATCACGCGCAGGACTTCGCCATCTTTCGCGGCGCAGGCGCCTATCACCATTTCATCCCCTCGGCGCTGAACCACATTCTCCTGCGAGGCGAATTCTATACGGCTTATACGCCCTACCAGCCCGAAGTCAGCCAGGGCACGCTGCAAGCCACGTTTGAATATCAGAGCATGATGTGCGCGCTGACTGGCATGGACGCCGCCAACGCCAGCCACTATGACGGAGGCACTAGCCTTGCGGAAGCCGTCACCGTGGCGCTGGAGGTATCCCGGCACAAGCGCAAGAAAATCGTGCTCAGCCACGCCATCCATCCGCAGTATCGGGCGGTCGTTCGTACCTACCATCAGGGCAACGGCGTGGAGATCACCGGCGACGAGGGGATGGCGGGCCTCGCGGAGCTTACCGATCTGATTGACGACAATACGGCTCTCGTGGCCGTGGCCTATCCCAATTTCTTCGGCCAGAT
>QGUR01000298.1 GCA_003242205.1 Chloroflexota bacterium
CCCATGAAATGGGCGGGGCGGTTGGTGTGTCCATCTGCGCTCGCGTCGCCGGGTCGATGAACTGCTCGCCCCAGACGCGATACGGCAGCGGCTCCTGCCGCGCGTCCAGCGCTTTGAGCGGCGCGCTCGCTTTTTTCTTCGCCATGATTACACCTCCCCTTTCTCTATGTGCATTGTAGCAGCCAACGGGCAGTTCTCAAGCGTCGCCCCCGGCAGGCGCGCGGCTGGCCTGTTTGTGCGACTTATAATATAGTGTTTACTAGTTCACCCGCCGGTCAGGCCGCTGCCCCACAGGTGAGCGGACCGGATTGCAAGCGCTTATAGCGGTTGGTCGCGACCGGGTTTGCGCCGTAGGAGGAAAAACGACCATGCGTAAGCTCACGCTTCTCGCACTGCTTCTTGGGCTGATCGCCGCCCTACCCGCCGCCGCTCAGGAACCGGGCAATCTGGTTGACACCGTCGGGCAGGCCGGCAACCTGACGACGTTCGCAGCCGCGCTCGAAGTGACGGACGTCGCCGAAACCCTGCGCGGGCCGGGCAACTATACCGTGTTCGCGCCGACCGACGAAGCCTTCGCGGACCTGCTGGCGCTGCTCGGTATCACCATCGACGAACTGCTGGCAGACACGGCCCGCCTGCGTAATCTGACGCTCAACCACGTCGCGCCGGGCAGTCTGCCGAGCTTCGATCTGCTGAACCAGCCGGACATTACCACGCTATCCGACAACACGCTCTCGGTCACGCCGGTTGACGACACGCTGTTGATCGGCAACTCCGGGCGCGTCGTAGCTGCCGATATCGCGGCCTCCAACGGCGTCATCCACCTGATCGACCGGGTGTTGCTGCCGCCTGCCGAGGCGACGGCCGTCGCTCAGCTGACGCCGGTCGTAGCGACACCCGAAGTGGTCATCACCGGGGCGGTCGCCGCCGAAGAAGAGCAGCCCGCCGCGAGCATTCCGTCCTTCCTGCGGCTGGCGCACTTCTCGCCCGATGCCCCGGCTATCGAGGTGTTTGTCGATGGCGCGTCGGGCGGGTTCCCGGCCCTCGAATTCGGTCAGGTGAGCGACTGGATCGCCTTCCCCGCCTCGGTCTACCAGTTCGCCTTCGCGCCCGCAGGCAGCCCGATCACCGATGCGCTGTACGGGCCGGTCGATGTGGCCATCACGCCGGGAAGCTGGACGACGCTGGCCGTGCTCGGTTCGCAGGCCGCGCAAACCACCCGCGTCGCCGTGATCGCGGAAAACATCCTCGAGCCGCTGGCCCCGGGGAATGCCCGCATCACGCTATTTCACGCCATCGAGGCCGGGCCGGTCATCTCGCTTTCGGTCGGCGAGAACATCATTCTGGTCGATAGCGTCGCCTATGGCGATTACACCGCGCTCGACATCCCGGCGGCGCAATACGACTTTCAGGTGAGCGACAGCACGACCGGCAGCGGCATCGCCGGCGTGCCAGACCTGCAACTGCAACCCGGCGGACACTATCTGTTCGTCGCCGGCGGCACGACGGACGCGCCAACCATCGCCGTCAAAGCCGTCACCCGCGAAGCGCTGGCGGCGATCATGCGCGGCGAACCGCTGCCCGACACCATAACAGCGGAAGCGGTCACCACAGACCTGCTGAGCGCGGCAAGCGCCGATGGTCGTTTCACCATCCTGCTGACGGTCATCGAAGCCGCCCAACTGGAGGAAACGCTGCGCGGGCCGGGGCCGTTCACGCTGCTCGCGCCGACCGATCAGGCGTTCGCCGCGCTGCCGGACGGCATGATGGACGCCCTGCTTATGAACTCGACGGCACTGCGAAACCTGCTGCTCTACCACATCGTCGTCGGCGAATTTTCCAGCAGCGAACTGGGCAGCCAGCCCTCGTTCATGACCGCCCTCGGCATCCCGATTGAGGTGACACAGGAAGATACGCTGTCGCTGCTCAACGACGGCGTCATCTTCATCGACACCGACATCCCGGCAGGCAATGGCGTCATCCATGTCATCGACGCGGTGCTGCTGCCACCGACGTCGTAACGGCCAGCGCCACGCCATCACGCGCCCGCGAGGCCGGCGGTGAAAACCGGCCTCGTCTGTTTTGGCTGCCCCGGTTCCGCCGCCCGGCGCTATACTACGGGCTGCTTCCGTATCGCAGTCCCCGAAAGCAGCGTCATCTATGGCATTCATTCTGATCGTCGCGCTGTCCAGCCTCCTGATCGGCCTGTCAAAAGGCGGGATGGGAGCGGCGCTGGTTGTTCTGGTGACGCCCATTCTCACGCAGGTAATGCCGGTGGCCGATGCGGTCAGCCTGTCGCTGCCGCTGCTCATCATCGCCGACGTGTTCGCGCTGTGGGCCTACTGGAAAACGTGGGACATGCACTATATCCGCCTCATGCTGCCGCTGGCGATCCTCGGCATCGGCGTGGGAACCTTCCTGCTCGCCTCCCTGCCCGACGACGTGCTGCGCCGCCTGCTCGGCGTTTTCACGCTGGTCTTTGTCGCCTATCGCCTGCTGAGCGCCCACCTGCAAACGGCCCGCTACCAGCCGCGCGACTGGCATGGCTATCTGGCCGGGGCCGCCAGTGGCCTCGGCTCCGCGCTGGCGAACACGGGCGCGCCGCCGTTCACGGCCTACATGCTGCTGCAGGACGTATCGCCGCCGGTTTTCGTCGGCACGACGACGCTGTTCTTCGCGCTGGTCAACCTCATCAAAGTGCCGTGGCTGGTGGCGGGCCACCTGCTCGATCTGAGCGACCTGACTCGCATCCTGTGGGCCATGCCGCTCATTCCGGTTGGCATCTGGCTGGGCCGCTGGCTGGTCAACCGCATGAACCGCGAAGTTTTCGAGCGCGTGATGCTGTACGTGCTGGCGCTGGCCGGGCTGGCCCTGCTATTGCTGGAACCGAGATAAAGCGCGTCCCGGCGCGGTCACTGGCCGAAGCGCCGGTCATGCAAACCCGTTGCCAGTCTTTCATAGCTATCTATAATTACAGGGGCAATTTCAACTGGCCGGACAGTCAGGGAAAGGTAACGACATGCCGCGACGTGCTTTCCTCGTGCTAATGGCGCTGGCGCTGCTCGTCCTGTCGCCCGATGTGGCGGCGCAGGAAGCCGGCGAATCGGCCAGCCTGTCCCCGCAAGAAACGGCGCATTTTCGCGTGGCACATTTCTCGCCGGATACGCCGGCCATCGACGTCCGGTTCGACGGCCAGCCGAGCGGGCTGAAAACGCTGGACTACACGCACGTCTCCAACTGGCTGGCGGTCCCCGCCGGGCAGCATGAGATCGCGCTCGTTCTGGCGGATGGCGGCGAAGCTGCGGTTACCCTGCCCGACCGGAACCTTGAGCCGCGTGTGTGGATAACGCTGGCGCTCGTCGGATCGTCCGGCGCGGGCTCGCTGGAGGTGGTTCAGGTCAGGGAAGTAATCGACGCGCTGCTCCCCGGCACGACGCGCGTG
Organism: Chloroflexota bacterium; assembly: GCA_003242205.1. Classification (GTDB taxonomy): domain Bacteria; phylum Chloroflexota; class Anaerolineae; order Aggregatilineales; family Phototrophicaceae; genus ZC4RG36. The sequence goes on from QGUR01000298.1 coordinate 3,443, forward strand.
ATCTATTTCAACGCCATCGAAAACGCGGGCAGCGTCGGCTTCTTCCGCAACGGCAACCTCTATACGTCGCTCGCCTTCGGGCAGAGCTTCCCGATCGAACACGACGCGCAGGTGTATGACTATCACATCACCGGCGGCGAAGGGCCGCAGCAACTGGCCGAATTGCCGCAACTGGACCTGCGCGAAAACTATAACTACCTGATCGCCGCGGTTGGCAGCGCCGGAGCCACGGGCGACGCCGCGCCGAGGCTGGTCGTCGTCGAAACCAATCCGGTCGAGTTCAAGCTCGGCCTGGGGCAGATCGAAGAGCCGGGCATGTTGGTTCAGGCCGTCCGGGCGCATGGGCTGGTCGGCGAGCTTGAACAGGCGCTCGAACGGGCCGGGCTGCTGGAAACGCTGTCCGGCGCGGGGCCATACACCCTGTTCGCCCCGGCAGAGCTGCGGCTGAGCAACCTGCCGGAAGACCCGGAGGCGCTGGCGGCCATTCTGGAGGCCCATCTGGTCGAAGGGCTGTACCAGTCTCAGGATCTGGCGCAGGGCGTGGTGCTGCAAGCGCTCAACGGCCAGACGCTCACCGCGACGGTAGAAGACAACGCGATCTACGTCAACGGCGCGCGCCTGCTCGATGTCAACATCCCGGCGCGCAACGGCGTGATGCACCTCATCAGCGGGTTTGTGACGAACGGGGCGGTGAACCTCACCCCCTAACCCCTGCGCGGTCTCGCTACGCTTCGACTTTGGTCGGCTGCGCCGACCCGCTTCGTCCAAACCGTGGCCGGTTTAGAGAGGGGGAACTGGAACAAGGATACCTGTAGGGGCGACGCGGCGCGTCGCCCGCTGCGGGCTGAAGCCCCCAGCGAGCAACAACAAGCCCATTGAAGGGGCTGTGTGGATGGGTTGGTGGTACGGGGAACCTCACAACCTCACCCCCTACGCTTGCGGTCTCGCTGCCGCCCCCCCGACCTGAAACGCGCTCCGCGTTGGCATCCCAAAGGGACGTTTCAGGTCGGGGGCTATAGTCGACTACGGTCGGCTGCGCCGACCCGCTGCTGCCCTCTCCAAACCGTAACCGGTTTAGAGAGGGGGAACTGGAACAAGGATACCTGTAGGGGCGACGCGGTGCGTCGCCCGCTAGATACGGGCTATCGCAGACATAAAAGACCCCTTCAGTGGGTCGTTTTGTTCAGCCGGGGCGTTTCAGCCCCTGGCGGCGCTGGCAGGGCCGCGCAGCGCAGCGACGCTGTCTGTTTCCCCCTCTCTACGGCGTGTTTTTCGCCGTGGAGAGGGGGGCAGGGGGTGAGGTTTTGCGTGGCCGGCCCTGCTCAGGAGCCTGAAGCACCTGCCCGCTCTAGATTGAGCGCCAGCAGGCGGCGCAGCAGTTCCTCGTCGCCGTCGGGCGTGCGAAGCTGGCCGGCGAGGTCGCTCCAGCCATACGCTAATAGAACGGCATCGTCAAATCGTTGCTTTAATAGCAGGACGGAGAGACCGCACCGTAAGAACCGCGCCTGTCCGCTGGTATTCTCCCCCGCCCGATGGTACACTTCCGCGCCGAGGCAGCCCGGCTCTCCGCGCAGAGGGCTGCCCCTCGTACTTTGCCTCTTATGGCTCCGCTGGGACGACCCAACGCAGACGATCACAGGAAGGGGACGGCCCCTTCAAAGGGGAATGCATCGCATGGCATGGGTTATTCTCGTCGTCGCCGGGCTGTTTGAAATGGCTTGGGCGCTGCTTTTGAAACAGTCCGAAGGGTTGACGCGGCCTGTTCCAACCATCGGCTTCGTGGTGTGCCTGGCCCTGAGCATGTTCCTGCTGGCGCAGGCGCTCAAAAGCCTGCCGGTCGGCTCGGCCTACGCCGTCTGGACGGGCATCGGCGCGGCGGGAACGGCGATTGTCGGCATGATCTTCCTCGGCGAGTCGCGCGATGTGCTGAAGCTGGTTTCGCTCGTCATGCTGATCGCAGGCATCATCGGCCTGCGGTTGACCAGCGGGGAGTGAGAACCTCACCCCCTAGCCCCCTCTCCACGGCGAAAAACACGCCGTAGAGAGGGGGAACCGGACGGGCGCGGCGTTGATAATGCTGCGTGCCCGAT
>QGUR01000299.1 GCA_003242205.1 Chloroflexota bacterium
CCAATCCAGATGTTATTCATGGTTTGTGAGCTGGCGTTTTTTTTATCAAAGATGGAAATGTCGTCTTCTTCCAGCAGATCGTCGTCGTCAGTGTAGTCGATCTGGTTGTTGAAGCGGTTATAGAACATTTCGTTTTTCACCTGGGTTTGGGTCCGGACAAGATGCCTATCGGTCATTGTAGCGCAAAGCGCGCGTATTTTATCACGCGAAGTCACGTTGTGAACGGCAAATTTATACGCTTTTTGTGACCGTTATGCTCTGCGTCCGTTTTGCTCAACCATATCGAGAAAATAGCGATGGAAGCGATCGTCATCCGTCAGTTCCGGATGAAAGGCGGTGGCAAGCAGTTGTTGTTGCTGGGCCGCCACGATCTTGCCATCGTCAAGCGAAGCCAGCACGTCGACTCCGGCCCCGGCCTCGGTCGCAACCGGCGCGCGAATGAAGACGGCATGAAACGGTTTGTCGCCCAACCGGGGGATTTCCAGATCAGCTTCAAAGCTGTCGATCTGCCGGCCAAAAGCGTTGCGATTGACCTTGATGTCCATCAAGCCCAGAATAGGCTGGCGATCCATGCCGATATCCTTGGCCAGAAAGATCATGCCGGCACAGGTTCCCCAAGTGGGCTTTTCGCGGGCGAACTCACGCAGCGGCTCGATCAGCCCATATTCCTGCGCCAGTTTGCCAATGGTGGTGCTTTCGCCGCCGGGGATGACCAGACCATCCAGACCTTCCAGATGTTCCGGCAGGCGCACCTGCACCACGTCCGCGCCTGCGCTTTCCAGTTTTTTCTGATGTTCAATAAACGCGCCCTGCAGGGCGAGTACGCCAACTCTCATTCTCGTTCCCGCTTCTTCGCTCGATGTTCTTGTGTGGATTTGCCATGCGGATGATTCTGGCTTATCGTCGCGCAGACATTTTGTACGGTCAAGTACCAATTGCCATAGCATTGGGCAACAGATATTCGGCAACGGAAGGGGCAATTGGGATGGCTGGCAGCCCGCTTGTGAAGCGACTGGGGATCAAACCGGGGCAGCGCGTTCTGGTGATGAACGCACCGGGAATGTACCGGGAGCTGCTCGGCGAAGTGCCGGATGGCGTCGAGGATATATGGTCGGGTATTCGTTTCCGTCCATCCGCCGTTTCGCAGAGAATCTGTGTGCGCCCGGTTCAGACAGGGCGGACGCGAATGGCCCCTGCCAGATTATGGCCGATGATACGGTATTCCTTGCCGAGCTTGAGCTGAATTGGCCCATTAAACGGCGCGATGTTCAGTAATTGCAGGTGTGCGCCCGGCGTCAGGCCAAGCGCCGCCAGATATTCCAGCCGGTCGCGTTCGCGGGTCTGCACACGCGTCAGCACCAGATCCGTTTTCATTTCGGCATCGAGCAGCGGCATGTCGTGAAAGTCGGGCAGATTGCCCTCAGCGTCGGGGATCGGTTCACCATGCGGGCAGTGGGTCGGGTTGCCGGCCATCTCGGCCATGCGTTCAACCAGTCGTTCGCTCAGCGCCCGGCTCATGCGATCGGCCTCGGCATGTACTTCGTGCCATTTGTAACCCATGACATTGACCAGAAACGCCTCGCAGATGCGGTGACGCCGCAAGTACTTCAGCGCTTCACGCGCGCCCGCCTCCGTCAGCCGGATGCCCTGATACGGCTCGTGTTCGAGCAGGTTCATATCTCTGAGTTTGGTCACCATGCGGTTGACGGCGGGCGCGCTAACATCGAGGAGTTCGGCGAGCGACGAGGTGCTCACATATTCCTGTTTGTCCTCGTGTTGCTCGCTCAGGCGATAGACTTCCGCCAGATACTCGCGCATCGTGGGGCTGAGTTCAGTGGTCATGACGCGACAGTTTATAATGGTGACGGCGCAAGGCGGCGAAAAGCAATGTCTCGCCGGAGGAATTGCGCTCGAGCTTACCAGCCATGCTCCAGCCGGGCAATGAGCCGCTCCGGCAGGTCGTGCTTGCGCATACGCTTCTGCACGGATGGAATATCATAGGGCACGCGCCGGGCTTCCCAGACGTTGGTTTCGATGTCAAGCAGGGCATAGGCGGCATCCGGGTTCTGGTCGCGTGGCTGGCCAACGCTGCCGGGATTGATAATCTGGCGGCGGCCATTCAATTGCCGTCGCTGCCGGTACATCGGTGGGATGGCCTCGGTTTCACCCTGCTCGGATACCAGTTCGTAGATGACTGGCTGGTGTGTGTGGCCGACGAGGCAGTAGGGTGTTTCAAAATGCGAGAAATTGAGCGCCGCGATCAGCGGTTCCAGAATGTATTCCCAGACGGGTTCACGCGGGCTGCCGTGGGCCAGAGTGTAATTGCCGATGACAAAAGTGGTGGGGAGCGCTTCGAGGTAAGAGGTGTTCTGCGGTGTGAGGGTCTCGGTCGTCCAGTTCACGGCCTTGCGTGCGTCGGGATTGAAAGTGCGGATGTCCAGCCTTCCTAGCGCCGCCCAGTCGTGATTGCCCGCCAGGCACAGATGGGGCAGCGACCGCAACAACTCGACGCATTCATTCGGATCAGGCCCGTAGCCGACGACATCGCCCAGACACCAGACGTACTCCCATTGCCCCTTGGCGTCTTCGAGCACGGTTTCGAAGGCCGTGAGGTTGGCGTGAATATCAGATATGATCAGGACGCGCATGCAAGCGACCTTATCGCGGAGCTTTCAACAAGGACAGAATACATTGCATCATACCATGCTTTGGAGGCCATTGCGAGTTAAAGAGCGAGGCCATGCTGGCTATGCGCTCGTCCTCTGTTTCGTTCTGTTTTTGCTGGCTGCCTGCTCGCGGGATTTTCCTCCCACGCCGACCCAGCCGCCGCCGACCGCGGCTCCCGATCAGCCTGAACCTGCGCCGGGCATCACGCCCAGCCCGACTACTTCACCGTATCCCTGGACCGACGAAAACCACGTGATGAGCGGCCTGTGTTTTGAGTCGGTCTATGACGCGGCGGGAAAAACGTTCGTCATTCGCAGCCCGGAAGCACTGGAGGGCTTCTACGATCTGGCCGACAACAGCCAGTTGTGCCGCCAGCCGGTCACGCGCTATCCGTTCGATTTTTCGAACGGGCGCATTCTGGCGGGCATTTGGAGCCGGGGCGAAGGCTGCTCGGCGTATCACGTCGTCGACAACGTCGTCCGTGACGACACGGCGCGCACTTTCTTCATCTTCCTGCGGCTGGTCGAAGTCGGCGACTGCACCTATGAACTGGTGCGCCCGTTCTGGATTGGCATGAGCGGTATCACCGACTACGAAATTCAGTTCGTGGTCGAATAACCGCCTTGCCTGTCGTTTAGCAGTCGTCCGCGATCCTTATGTCTTGCAGGCGCGCATAGTTGCCGGTTGTCCGGGTCTGCGCGTCGACAACGGGCAGAATCTGCGCGGTTTCGACTTCGTATAGCCCTACCACGAGCGGGTAGGTTCCGGCTTCGGCATGTTCTGGCAGCGCCAGTTCAAACGGTTCGCCGAGGATAACCTCGCCCGTGTTCACCCATGTGTAGGTCGGCCTCCGGCGAACGGGTACGCCGTCGTACCCGGCGATCTTTGCCTGCTCATCCGGCGTTAGTACCTGAACAAAGACCTGATACTCGTGTGTAGGGCGGCTGAGCTGCTGCCACGTCAGTGCCAGTTCCAGCCTGTCGCCGGGGCAAACTTCGGCAGGCGCGCCGAAAATGTCGTAGCCGATGAGCGCCACCTCACCGCCGAAGTTAGCCGGTGTCTCCAGCGCATGCCACGACGAACGATCAACATTGTAGATCGTATACCGGTCAGTCTGGAATACGATTGCGCCGCGATAGCGATCGGCATATTTCTGGAGTTCCGGGAAATAGCCCCATGCGCGCTCGTCGATCAGCAGGGCCGGATCGCGATCAATCATTTCCTGCATGTACTGAATCCGATTGGATTCCGTTGAGAACAGGCTGCCAACCATGAGAGGCCCCTCATAGGGTGCGCTGGCGCAGGAATTACGCGCGGCCCAGTAATTGAGGCTGTTTATATAACCCCATGTCCACAAACACTCGTCTGGCTGGCTGTTCTCCTCGATGAAAGTCACCACCTCACTGTGATAGGGCGTCCAGCCGGGCCAGTTGTCGGGAACAGGGAAAATAAATCGATCGCTGTACCGGATCACGGCCAGCAACGCGAGGCCGGTGAATGCAATCTGTACCGGAAGGCGCGCGCGTCGAAACTGCGGAATCGACAAAGCGACCAGCAGCGCGAGCGCGGGAACCACCTGCATGTAGTACAGAAACTTCATCGAGATGCCCATCATCGCGGCGCTCAGGGATGACGCGGCCCAAACCAGCGTCACCAGCAGGACTTTTCGATTGTGGTTTGCGCGCCAGAGCCCAATAGCAGCGAGCAGGCCGAATAGCAGCAGGGGAAAGAAGCGTGGGAGCGTATCTCGCAGCATATTGTGCTCGAACACGCCGGCGGCATCGCTGCTGAAGTGCCACGCGCCGCTTGAAGTGAAAACATAGCGCTGAGCTGCTGTGTAGACGTTCCGCCAGAAATCGCCCAGAATGCCGTTAGCGATGACCCACGAAAGTAGCAGGTCTGTGGTGAGCAGCATCCCTGCGATGAGCGCGACGAAGGCGGAAAGACGCTGTTTTCGTGGTGTGTACAGGGCAGCGAACAATACCAGCACCGGCAATTCGAGAACCACGGGCTGTTTGGTGAAAAACCCGGCCATATAGATCAGCCCGCTCAGCAGCAGCCATAACGGGCGTCCTCTCGCCACGACGGCGCAGCTTATCGCCGCGACCGAGAAAGTGGACATCAGGATGGTCGTTTCGGGTTTGATGCTGGTGACCGAGTAAAGCAGGGCGATAAGGCCCGCGGCAAGGCCACTCCAGTGAGAGCGGGTGATGAGATAAGCCAGCACAGCAATGGAAAGACCAAACGCGCCGTTAATGAATACCGTGGCAAGATTGATGGCCAGAGTGGTGTTGCCGAACGCTGCCACAAACGGCATCAGCGAGAAGAAGATTCCCGGCGGCTTGTTGTCGTAGAGGTCGCGGTAAATGAGGCCGCCGTTCAATTGTATGCGCGCCCCTTCGGCGAATAAACCCGCGTCCACTTCAAGACCGTCTTGCTGTAAGACATAACCAGTGCCGGTTACGATCTGTAAAACCGCGTAACCTACCGTTACGATCAACAGGAGTTGGAAGATTGTGTGCGACAAGCGTGTGGGCAGAGTAACGTCTGCCGGAGGCGCTATGGGAGGTTCGGCCTGTTCGTTATTCATGTGAGTTGAGTGTCTATTCTGGAATGGAGGCGCAGTCGTTCACAACTTTGATCTGTGCAATAATCGCATAGTTTCCCCGTGTAGCGTCGTTTGAGGTTTGTGCTGAAACAGGCTCCGTGGTTTCGACGTCGTACAGCCCGGCCACCAGCGGGTAGGTTCCTTCCCGTGTGGTTTCAGGTATCGTTAATTCGAACGGTTCGCCGAGGATGACTTCACCGGAGTTGACCCATGTATAGGT
>QGUR01000300.1 GCA_003242205.1 Chloroflexota bacterium
TGTGTACGGGTGTTGTCGTGGTGGGCCCCTCCCCCAGGAGTTTTTGGGTTTTGGCATTCGCGGTGTTTGAGGCCAAGTTTGCGTTCCCGATGGGGACTTCGTTATCCTGACCGACGGTCATGCTGGCGACTTCCGCCGCATCGGTCGGCGCGATGACGCGAACGACATTTTCCGGGCGTTCATCGCTCTTCAGCCAGTCTGCAAATTCAGCGATAAAGCGCGCGGCGGGCGTGTCGATCTGTTCGGCGAAGTCCTCGGCTTCGCGGTTCAACACGCCGCCCGCTTCAGCGGCGTCGAAAACGACAACCACGCTTGCCGCTGCGTCTTCGTCGGGGAAAGTTTCGGTGAAGACCTGATACGCCTCGATATACGGCGCATTTTCGGGCAGGAAACGCGCCATTTCCGTGGTCAGGACGTCATTCAGGGGCGGGGCTGCCAGTGTGATCCCGATGGCGGCAGCAACCCAGAGGAGCACGATCAGATAACGATACCGGGCGGTGAACTGCCCCAGGCGTTTGAAGAACACGATGTCAACTCCAGTCCAGTATGTGTCTGACTGTTCTGTGCTGTGATGACCATAAACCGCCAACTTTAAACGGCGCACAGATGGGCAGCCAGATGCATAGCGACACATTCACGGGTGTTGAATATCACATTTTGAGACGCAAAGGGAGGGGCAGCTTCAGGCGGGCTGCATCTCCGGCCTCCCTTCCGCGTGTGGGATCAGGGAAGAAGGCCGGAGATGCGGATGTCGAATTGTCTAGCGGATCGTCGGGTCGCTGATCCAGATGTCGTTGGAGTAGGTCGTCGCGCCCTCGATCATCAGGCCGGTGGAGTAGCCATAGTTGAACTCGAAGACGTTCAGCCCGTTATACTGCGACACCGGCGGGCGCGGCGAGTTGGTCGCCCGATCCGTGATCGAAATCACCGGTTCGCAGGCCACGGCCTGCTGCGCGGGCTGGCGGCAGATTTCGAGCGCCACCTGTGCCACGCGCCGGTCGGGGAAGTCGCCCAGATAGGTCACGCGGATATTGTTCCACGAAACCTGTACCTTGTCGGTCGAGACGCCGGGCGTAAGGCCGGGCAGCGGCGTGGTGGCGGGGGCAGGCGGTGTGCCTTCCTGCAAGACGGCCGCCAGCGCGCCAAAGCCGGTCGGCGTCGGCGTCGGGCCGGGGCCGTTGCACCATGCCGCATCGCAAAACGTGATCGGGTTGACGTTCTCGATGGTCGGCAGGCTGTCGAAGACCGTCGCCGGCAGGGTGGTGAACCGGTAATCCACGTACACGGCAAATGTATCGCCGCTGACGAACATCATGTTGGAATCGCCGAAATTGCGATACCAGGCGCGGAAGGGCGTGCCGCCGGGCATGATGCCCATGTACTGTGTTGCCGCCGCGTCGAGATATGAGAAAGCCCAGTTGGACTCGGCAGTCAGACGGTCGTCGTCATCGGTTTCGACCACATCGACGACCGGCGGGTTTTCGACGAGCTGGTTCGCTGCTGCCTCGATCTGCTCGCAGTAATCCGGTGCGTTGGCGTCAAGGCCAAGCGGCGAGAAGTTGTAGGCCTGTTCGGCCAGCAGGACGAGATTTTGCACCAGCGGCTCGCAGCGTTGCAGCGGATCGACGCCCTGCCAGCCGGTCGGGCGCTCGCTCACCGCCAGCGTTTCGTCTGCCAGCAGTTCCAGATCGTGCCGCAGGTTCTGATAGGTCGTGGCGGGGGGATTCGTGATGCCGCCGATCCAGCCCTCCGGGCGCACGCTCTGGCCCAGCAGGGTGTCGGCCAGCAGTTCGAGGTCGAGGAAGATGTCGCCCGCCAGCGTCGGCGAGTCGGCGTCACGGTTGCCGATCCAGCCACCGGGCCGGTTGTTCAAGCCCATGCGCTCGTCGGCCAGCCGTTCCAGATCGCCGCGAATCGCCAGAATCTGGGCCGGGAGTTGCGCTAGCGCTTCGGCGGTGAAGACCGCCTCGACCATGTCGTCCTCGATTTCCGCCGCCACCGCCAGACAGTAGTTCAGCACCGATTCCGGCGTCGTCGTCTGGACGTTGTAGAAACGACGCAGGATTTCGACGGCGTTTTGCAGCGTGCGCGTGCAGCGCAGCAGCGGGGCCGCACCACGCCACTCCGGCGGGCGAACGTTCAGGCCCAGATGGTTGTCAGCCGCGATTTCCAGATCATGGCGCACGTTGCGGGCGATGATCTCGCGTGTTGATCCGACCGCGCCAAACCAGTCCGGCGGACGTGTCTGCACGCCAAAAACCTGATCGGCCAGTTGCTCGTTGTCAAACCACAGGTCGGCGACGCCGGTTGGTGAGGCGAGGTTGGTATTGCCGGTCCACGTTTCGGGGCGCTGGCCCTCGCCAAAGACGAGATTAGCCAGCAGTTCGAGGTCGGCGCGGGCATCAAAAATGAAGTTTTCGGTCGCCAGGTCAATCTGCGCGCCCGGGGCCGCCGTCGCCGAGCCGCCCACAAGCAAAAGAAGGATGGTCAGCATCCAGAGGTGCATCATGCGCCGTTGCATAGCCTGGCCTTCCCAAGTGCGAGTACCGCTGCGTTATCTGAGGCTAATTATAGCGGGATAGGCAATCGACACAATTCGCTGCGACGGATAAGCGGGGAAGAGGCGTGGCGATAAACCCGGATGATGAACCCATGCCGGCGCTGGCGCGATTACCGGAGCGTGATACACGTTGGGCGCACACGACCTCGATGAGGTGGTCGGTCAGTGCGAGAGCGCAGCATACAAGGGGAGGACGAGCAGGCAGTAGGGCCTGATCGGCGAGAATAAAGCCATCGCTGTTCCGGTTGCCAGAAACACGCCCTGCTTTTTGATCTGGCGTGTTTCTGGTAACGAAACGCCTGCTGGGCTGCGTTAGCCCTGCACGAAGTAGCTTTGCCGGGGCGAGCGCGTGCCGAACCTAGTGGACAGCGCTGCGCCCGCGGCGACCGCGCTGACAATACCGAGCGCCACGATACTGAGCAGCGCGCCGTTCGGGAAGAGAACCGGCAGGTGCAGCAACAACGACAGCGCCAGACTGCCGACTGCCGCAGCCACCAGCGGCGGCCAGTGGCCTCTCGTCGTGCGGTTAAGCAGCCAGTCACCGATGACGATGGCGAGTGTCACCATGCCCGCCACAACGACGGCGAGAAACACAACGCCAGCGATGAAGAGAACAGGGATCAGCAGCACCCCAAGCGGCGGGATGACTGCCAGCAGGACGACGAAGCCCGCGCCCAGTCCGACGAGCAGCAGGAGCACCATCAGGCCGTTTACAATCTGACTGCGTGGCGTGGCGCGCATGGCGTCTTCAATCCGGCTGATGTGCAGCGGGAAGAGCGTCACGGCGAGCGTCGCCAGTCCGGCCAGAACTAGCGAAACCAGCCCTACGGAAACCGCCATCAGCACAAACTGGCCCACGCCCGAAGCCGCAGGCAGGCTCATGATCGGCGCGAGCGCGCGCAGCGCGTCGGTGCCGGTCAAATCGGCGCACGGGGCAAGCGCGGGCGGGTTGCTGCGCCCGTCGGATACGTTCTCGACACACGCGGCCAGTTCGCCACCGATCTGCGCTGTGGGCAGCACGGTCAGCCGCGCGCCCGACACGGTCAGGTCGCCGTGAACAACGCCGTCGAGCGTGATGTCATTGCCCAGAAAAACGAGATCGCCGGCGACCTCGCTTTCCGGGCCCAGAATCAGGTTGCTTCCGGCTGCCGTGAGATCGCCCTCGATCGAGCCATCAATCGTGATCGATTCGCCAACGAAAGCGGCGTCGCCCGTGACCGAACTGCCCGGTTCGAGCACGATGGTCTGCGCCATGATGAAGAGCGAATCGTCGACCGTTCCGTTCAGGATATAGCTGTCCTGAACGGCGATATTGTCAGTATCGATCAGTGGTTGCCGGGGCAGACGCTGGCGCGCGATCCCTGCCGCGATGAACATGGAGATGACAACCACGGCCAGAATAGTGAGAACCCGACGGCTATTCATAACCTGCTTCCATTCCCGCCAGACTTAAGAAGCCTCACTGGAGTCGGACGGTCTGTTGCCCATGGACCGAACGAGCCAAAACACCATGACAGGCAGGATCGCGATCATCAGGGCCGGCGTTTGCGGATAGGTTTCCAGCAACACCTGCGCGCCTTCGACCAGCGTGTCGATCCCGGCCATCACCAGCGCCAGCAGCTTGCCTATCGTATGCATCAGTGCCGAAAGCGCCGCCGCGCTGCCGATTGCGTTCAGGAACAACCACGCTGCGCCGGCCAGCAGCGGAACCAGCACGATGGTCACCAGCGACAGCGCCAGAGCCAGCGCCAGCCCGGAGAGATGCGATAATTGTGGCTGTTTCAGCGTTTCGGCCAGCCGCGCCATGATGTTCATGGCCAGCGTTTTCGGCGCGCGCTCGAATGGCGCAGTTCGCAGCATACGGTCAACCATCAGCAACCGCTGGTACTCAGCGGCTTCTGCTGGATCCCGGTCCAACTGCTGGAACAGCTCCTGCCGTGCGGCAATCTCCAGCGACTCATCCAGCGCTTCCTGCATCAGGCGTTTTTTACGTGCGTTTGCCATCTCAGGCATTCTCCAGTAAGGCAGTCATCGAACCGGGTGCGGATTGCTCGTTGAGCCGGTCGGCCAGCATCTGCCGGGCGCGGAACAGGCGACTCTTGATAGCGCTCTCCGTCGTGTCCAGAATATCGGCGATTTCCGTATATGAGTATTCATACCAGTAACGCAACACCACAGCAGCCCGGTATTCCGGGCTCAGGCTGTTGATTAGCTCCTGCACTGCTTCGCTACGCTGGTTACCGATGATCGTTTCTTCCGGTTCGGGTTCGTCGCTGGCGAGCGTCAGTTGCGGCGTCGGCTCGTCAATCGACAACCAGACCATGCGCCGCCGGCGCAGCCGGTCGATGCAGTGATTCGACGCAATACTCAGCAACCATGTCTTGAACGAGCGCGATGGATCGTAACGTTGCAGATTGAGAAACGCTTTCAGAAACGTCTCCTGGGCGGCGTCCTCCGCTTCGGTGCGTTCTGAAAGCATCCGGTAGCACAGGTTGTAAACCGAGTCTTGATAGGTGTACACCAGCTCGGCAAAGGCTTCCTGATCGCCTTCGAGCGCTGAGCGCACCCAGTTCAATACTACGGGATCGGTCGATGACACAGGTTCTGTTACTCCATTGCACGCTGGGCGTTCAGGCGGTAGTGCAGCGCCTGCCGGTCATGCTCAGGACTCTGGAAGTCTATACGCATGAACAACCGGCCGGGTTGCAACTTGCGAACAAAGACCTGCGATGAATGCCCTGTCAGGGCGTCATGCCAGAAGCATCATAGCACAGATGACATCCGGCCCTGGGCATGGTCAATAGGTCATAGACCCCACGCCTAAAGGCGTGGGCTTGTCCCTGGCGCGACGCCCGCAGGCGTCTCCGAGACGATAGGCGGTATGACAGCCGCCCGTGCAATGTTTCTAGCCGCGTTGACATCGGCGTGCG
>QGUR01000301.1 GCA_003242205.1 Chloroflexota bacterium
TTCTCCCTTCATGCCGCTGTACGGCGCGGGTGCATCGAAAATGTTGCGCCCAATGGATACCATGACGGTTCCATACAATGATTCGGTATCCATGCCGTTGTGGCTCCAATCGCACCGGTGATCGATCGTCCGGATCCGGGGCCAGCGCCCGGGCGAGTGCAGCTCGCTGCAATTGTCCCCCGCTCATCTCATATGGATACAGTTTGGCAAAGCGCTCGCTCAGCTCAACCTGATCGAGCAACTGGAAAACGCGCTGTTTTTTCTCGGATGGGCTGAGTTCCGTGACCAATCGCATACTATCGAGCAGTGCAGCTTCGATGGTCATCATCGGGTTGAACGAGGTGAGCGGATTCTGAAATACCATTTGCAGTTTGCGCCGCAGCGGGCGAAACTGGCTTTCGCTCAGATGCTGGATTTCCTGTCCTTCATAAAGAATTTTGCCTGCATCCAACGTCGTCAGGCGTAAGATGCTTCTCCCCAGCGTAGATTTGCCAGAACCGCTTTCGCCAACCAGCCCCACCGTTTCACCACGATTGATCTCGAGAGAAACGTTGTTGAGTGCAATCATTTTGACCCGGCGAAGGCTCCGGCTTCGAACGGTAAAGGTCTTTACTGCGGAGTCAACACGTATAAGAGGCACTGTATCCGTTTGCAACGGTGCCTCATGAGAATGAAGCTGGGTTGGCTGGTGAACGCCTGTGCTTGTAAAAGAAAAACGATCCACGGTGCTCAAATCACTTTTTACTCAAGCTTTCAGCAAAGTGACACGCCGAAACATGCCCCGGTTCAACTTCAATCAATGGCGGCGCTTCACGCCGGCAAATTTCCGCCGCTAAAGGGCAACGCGCGGCAAAACTGCATCCCTGCCATAGCTCCCGCATGTCCGGTACTCTTCCGGGTATAAACGGCATGAACTCGCCACTGGTTTGTTCGAAGCACTTGAGAAGCTCAATCGTGTACGGATTAGCCGACCTCTCAAGAATTTGGGTAGCAGGGCCTGCTTCCATAACGCCGCCGGCATACATCACGATGACGTGGTCGCACATGGCATGGACGACCGCTGGCCTGTGGACATCACCTGAAGCTGACAGCACACGACGGAGACAGCAAGGCGTAGCACCGGCTCATCAAGACCATGATGGAGCGGATTTACGTGCAAGTTGCGAGCATGGTCGCCATGACAGGGTGTTTTCTGAGCGACCACGAGCACGTCTTACGAGATGGGGTAGCACCTGCATAAAACATTGATTGAAAAGAGCACCTAACAAACAGCCAGCCTATATAAGCAGTTGATAGATGCATGTTAATACTTCATCAGGATTCTTTCGACCGCCTTCTACGCTTCTCAATCACTTCCGCAAGTGCAAATCCGCAACCAGATCCAATCTTAATCTCCGTATTTACCAGACCGCGATAGAATAAGCAATAATGCAGTGTGCTAATAGAGGCCTCTAGTAAGGCTCTCTCATCCCTACCCTCTCGCTGTATGGGAGTATTTTTCGAATGGATGTTTTTCAACTGCGTGAAAAACTGACGCAGGATTATGCGACGTACGCGCAAAGCTTTATTCACATCCAGGACGAACGAATCCACGCGTTTGTTCAGGAACAGCTTCAGCGTGGCGTCTTCTGGCCCGATCCGCTCATCCAGCTCAATCCGATGTTCAAGCCAGGCGCCTCGGTCAGCGAGCTCGTCGAGCAGGGTATCTTGCACCCGGAATGTGACAGGATATTTCGCAAAGGCGAAGAGCGCGGCACATCGAAACCGCTCTTGCTCCATCAGCACCAACTCGATGCCATCTACGCAGCCCGAAACGGGCATAACTACATCCTGACGACAGGCACTGGTTCCGGCAAGAGTCTCGCTTACATAGTCCCCATCGTAGACTATGTGCTGCGCCAGGGGAAAACACGGGGCATTCAGGCAATTGTTGTCTACCCAATGAATGCCCTGGCAAACAGCCAGTATGGCGAACTGGAAAAATTTCTGACGCGTGGCTATCCCGACAAGCGGGGACCGGTCACGTTCGCCAGCTATACAGGCCAGGAAAACGAAAAGCAGCGCCAGGAAATTCTCGCCAACCCTCCGAATATCCTGCTCACCAACTATGTCATGCTTGAGTTGCTGATGACGCGCCCGCGCGAGCGCGCACTCATTGAGGCGGCACAAGGGCTACGGTTTCTTGTTCTTGATGAGCTGCACACATACCGCGGTCGCCAAGGAGCCGATGTCGCGATGCTGGTACGACGTGTTCGCGAGCGTCTGTCGGCAGACCGCTTGCAGTGTGTTGGCACATCTGCGACCCTGGCTACCGAAGGCACTTATGACGAACAAAGAGCAGAAATTGCACGTGTCGGAACGCAATTATTCGGAGCCCCTGTCGATCCGAATTACATTATTGGTGAAACACTGCAACGCACGACACCCGAATTCGACGCGGATGATCCTGCGTTTATCCAGGCATTGAGAGACAATATTAGCTTTTACACCTCTGCCAAGCCGCCGACAGGCTACAAGGATTTCACCAGCCAACCACTATCCCAATGGATTGAAAGCGCATTCGGCGTAACCTATGACCCCGACAGCCAACGGCTTGTGCGAAGCAAACCCCGCAGTATTACCGGTCCAGCCGGCGCAGCACGTGAATTATCGCAGTTGACCGGTCACGACGAGGCGCTGTGTGCGGCGATTATCAAGAAGTGGCTGCTTGCGGGTTACGAATGCGAACCGAACCCCGACACAGGCATGGCGCCCTTTGCATTTCGCCTGCACCAGTTCATTAGCCCCGGCGACACCGTTTATGCGACGATCGAAGCTGAAACGGCGCGCTATCTGACCCTCAGCGGCCAACGGTATGTACCGGGCAGCCGCGAAAAGATCCTTTACCCGCTCGTGTTTTGTCGTGAGTGCGGGCAGGAATACTACGTCGTGCGTCTGACAGAAACCGACGATGGCATACAGGTCGAGCCGCGTGATTTTCGAGACAGGCTGGATGACGACGAAGGCGAGGCAGGGTATCTCTATTTGAGTTCAAGGCGCCCCTGGCCAGATGACTATGATGAACTGCTTGATCGCATCCCCGAAGACTGGATTGAAGAGCACAACGGTGAGGTGCGAATTCGCAGCAACCGCAGACGCCAGTTACCACAACACTTGAACCTTGGGACAAACGGTCATAGTCACCCCAAAGGCCAGCCGTGCGTTTTCGTTCAATCGCCATTCCTCTTTTGTTTGAACTGTGGTGTAACGTACTCACCTCGTCAGGGAGATTATGGGAAGCTCGCGGCGTTGAGTTCCGAGGGCCGCAGCAGCGCCACGACTATCCTCAGCCTGTCGGCCATCCTGTCGCTGAAGGAGAGCGATCTCGATCAGCGGGCGCAAAAGTTGCTCAGTTTCACCGACAACCGCCAGGATGCATCTCTGCAGGCAGGCCATTTCAACGACTTTGTTGAGGTGGGTCTGCTTCGCGGGGCGATTTATCGCGCCGCGCTGGATGCCGGGCCGGAAGGATTACGCCACGAGACGATCGCGCAAAAAGTTTTCGACGCACTTCACCTGCCATTTGAAGCCTATGCCAGCGAGCCCAATGCGCGCTTTCAGGCGAAGCAGGAAACAGACTATGCACTACGCACCGTTCTGGGATATCGAATCTACCGGGATTTGCGACGCGGATGGCGCATCACCTCACCCAACCTGGAACAATGTGGGCTGCTGGAAATTGACTACCTCTCGTTGGATGAGCTATGCGCCGCTGAAGATGTGTGGGAAGCCTGTCACCCCGCTTTGGCGACAGCAAGCCCGGCAACACGCGCTAAGGTCGCTAAGGTGCTGCTGGATTACATGCGTCGCGAACTGGCCATTAAGGTCGATTACCTCGACCCGCGCTTTCAGGAAACAATCAAGCAACTTAGCAGCCAACGCCTCATCGATCCCTGGGCGATTGATGAAAACGAAAACATGGAGTATGCCGCCACGCTCTATCCACGCTCGCGCCGTCCAGGAGACATGCAGGGTAATGTCTATGTCTCCAGCCGCGGCGGCTTTGGCATGTACCTGCGACGATCCAGCGTCTTTGCCGAGTATGACCGCGACGCGCATGGCAGGATAGGCTTACAGGAAACCGAGACGATTATTCGCGAATTGCTGGAAGCCTTGCGTTTGGCCGGTTTGGTGGAACGGGTTGACGATCCGGAGGACGACGTGCCCGGCTATCAACTCGTTGCCTCCGGATTGCGCTGGCGTGCCGGTAAAGGCGAGCAGTCCTTCCTCGATCCGATTCGCGTCCCGCAAGCGCCGGAGCAAGGCGGACGAACCAACCCGTTCTTCATTCACTTTTACCAGGAAGTGGCGCGTCGGCTTCATCTGCTGGAAGCACGCGAACATACGGCGCAAGTCCCTTATGAAGAACGGGTTGAGCGCGAAAAGAAATTCAGGTGCGGCGTCCTACCCGTGCTCTATTGTTCGCCAACGATGGAGCTGGGCGTCGACATTGCCGAACTGAATGTGGTCAACATGCGGAACGTTCCGCCAACGCCGGCAAACTATGCCCAGCGATCCGGGCGCGCTGGACGGAGCGGCCAGCCTGCGCTGGTCTTCACGTACTGCTCCGCCGGAAGCCCGCATGACCAGTACTTCTTCAAGCGACCAGAGCGTATGGTTTCAGGAGCCGTCACGCCGCCGCGGCTCGACCTGACCAATCAGGATATGCTGCGGGCGCATGTCCACGCCATCTGGCTGGCGGAAGCGAATATCAACCTTGGCGAGACACTCAAGGATATTCTCGATATGTCGGGCGAAGAGCCGTCGCTGCAGTTACTCCCCGACAAGCAGGCCGATATCGACAATCCCGTCGCTCGCCAAAAAGCCCTTGCAAGAGCGCGACGTGTTCTCGAAATGGTCGGTGACGAACTCCAGAATGCCGGCTGGTATCGCGACGATTGGCTTGATAAGGTCTTCGCTAACGTTGCCAGAGCTTTCGACGCGACATGTGACCGGTGGCGTAATCTCTATCGCGCCGCGCTGAAACAGGCGCGCAACCAGGACGCGATCATCCGCGATGCCTCGCGCAGCCCCGCAGACAAACGCCAGGCCATGCGTCTGCGTACCGAAGCGGAAAGCCAGCTTCGACTGCTCACTGAAATCGAAGACTTCCGCCAGTCGGACTTCTACAGCTATCGCTATTTCGCGACCGAAGGTTTCCTGCCGGGCTATAGTTTTCCCAGACTCCCGATTTCAGCCTTTGTGCCAGCACGCCGCGTTCGACAGCGTGACGAGTTTCTATCTCGCCCGCGCTTTCTGGCCGTGTCTGAGTTTGGGCCGCGCGCGATTATTTATCACGAAGGATCGCGCTATATCATCAATCAGGTCATCCTGCCGGTCGATGATCAGGATTCGCTGACTAGCCAGGTGAAGCAGTGCGGTCATTGCGGTTATATCC
>QGUR01000302.1 GCA_003242205.1 Chloroflexota bacterium
GTCGATCAACCATTTGAAATGATTTGAATGGTTGCAGATTTTTCTATCGACAGGCAGGCAGCGAGGCATTAGCGCCATGTTCTTTCCAAACACCATCCAACTGGCCGAAATCGAGCGGCAGGAAGCGCTGCGTAAAGCCAGCCGGAACCGAGCTTTGACCATTTTACGCCGGGCTGAAGCCCGCCCAACCGCGCTGCGCCGCCTGTCAGGACAGGTGGGGCAGCATCTGGTCGCGCTGGGTCTATGGCTGCAGCGACACTCGTCCGGATGGGAAGCCAGCCCCGAACCGATGTACAATAAAACGAGGCCGAGCGCCGGCTATACCTGCAATTAGAGTTAGGCCAGTGATGACCGATCAATTCAACCGGGATTTCGCCCCTATTGCCGATGAGGTAGTCATCGACTCGCTGGAAACACTGAAGATCATCGCCGATCCACAGCGGAAGCGAATCCTCGGTGAGTTCAGCAAGCCGAGTACAGTCAAGGAAGTGGCGGGCAGACTGAATACCAGCCCTTCCAAACTGTACTACCACGTCAACATGCTGGAAGAACACGGCCTGCTGCGCGTGACAGACACGCGCGTGGTTTCGGGCATCATCGAAAAGCAGTATCAGGTCGCCGGGCGTGTCTTTCGCGTCAAGCCGGGCCTGCTATCGCCGGCAGAGGACACAGGCGATGAAGGGCTAACGACGCTGCTCAATGATGTGTTCGACACCGCCAAGGAAGAAATTCTGGCGAGCGTGCGCGCCGGCGTGGTCGAACTCAACGAGGACGGCCCTGAACACCGCAAACTTCACATGGGCATGATGTCGATCACCCTGACACCGGAGCGCGCGCTGGAGTTCTATGAGCGCCTGCGCGAGCTTGCCGATGCCATGAGCAAGAGCGACCACGACGAGGATAGCGCCGAAACGCTGGACTACATCATCCAGTACGCCATGTTTCCGGTGACCCGTACCGGCCTGCCGGACGACGCCAGCGAGGGATAAGCACGGACTGAATAACAAACAAAGGCGCTCCTGTTGGAGCGCCTTTTCAATTCTCAGCGTTAATGAACCTCGTCCGGTTTAGCTGGGCACAAGAGTCGAGACCGGCTCATCAGCGCCGGGAAGCGGCGTCGGCGCAGGAGGCTGGGTTGGCCGCGGCGCAAGCGTCGGCGCGCTGTTCGGCAGATCGCCTTCATCGCCGGGAAGGGTCTGGCCCAGCGTCGCCGGGTCGGGCGTGCCCGCAGGCGGGATGATCGGCTCGGAACCGATCGGCAAGTTGCTCTGGCCGCCTAGCGGTGAAGTCGTCGTGCCGGTTCCGGCGTCGGCGGCGCAGCGGAAACCAAGCCACGGCGCAGGATCGCCGGGGCGACGGCTCTGGCGATGAACCGTGCGCGCGAAGAACGGAACCGCATCCCACGAACCGCCACGCGCGACCTTTTCATCGCCCAGCGGTGGACCGGCCGGGTCGAGGCCCTGCGCTTCCTCGGTGAAGTAGTACCCCGCGTCGTACCAGTCACTGACCCATTCGGCGACGTTTCCAGCCATGTTCAGCAGGCCATACGGGCTGCGGCCCAGCGGGAAGCTGGTAACAGGCATCGGGCCGCCTTCCTCGCCGTCATCGGGCGCGGAGCGGCTCGTCCATGCCAGTGAGGGATCCCAATCGCCGCCCCACGGATAGATACGCCCATCATCACCACGTGCGGCACGCTCCCATTCGGCTTCGGTCGGCAACCGGCGTCCCAGCGCCTCGCAGTAGCTCTTGGCCCCGTACCATGTCACCTCAACGACCGGCAGGTCGGCAATCACGCTGGGGACGCTGTAATTGGCGCTGTCGAACGTAACACTGCTGGTTTCCGACTCGCTGCGGGTAGCAAGACAGGGCTGGCCATCGCAGCCGTTGGCATGGCTGCCCGGCCCCATCCAGTTCAGGAACGCCACATACTGTTCGTAACTGACCTCGGTTACTTCCATCAGGAACGGCGAAACGGTCACCGGATGCTGCGGGAAGCTGTCGTCCGCCCACTGGCTGAGGCAGTTGCCGCCATCGCGCTCGACACAATCGCGAACCGCAATCGCCGCCTCTGCCGGCGTCGTTCCCATCTGGAACTCACCGCCGTCAATCGGCACCAGCTCAGATGCGATACGCAGGAGAATGTCCGGCGGCCCGTCATCGAGAGAAGCCGACGATGTCCGGATGCTCCCGCCACCGAGCGTATCCGTCTGCTCAGCGCCCGGCCCGCCTGCCGCGCCCAACTGCGATACCGCCGGCGGTTCCGTTTCCTCAGGCGTTGCCGTCGCCATCGGCGTCAATTCTGTCGGGTCGATGGTCGGCGTCGGCGAAGGCGCTTCGATAATCACCTCGCTGGTCGGCGTCACCAGCACTTCGGTCGGCATTTCCGTCGGCGTCGCCGGTTCGGGCGTCGCGGTGATGACGATGGGCGTGATCGTCACGCCAAAGGCCGCGCCTTGGCCATCAATTGAGACGATTCCAGCCGCCAGGCTGCCCAGAAACAGCGTGGCCGAACAGGCGAACCCGAGGATAAGCCCGATGACTACCCATTGCCAGGCCGCGCTGCTCGAGCGCCGTCCGAGCGAACCGTAGTTTCTACTCATAATCCCAAGCTCCTCAAGCCAGAATGCCTGATGCCGCCGCGGCAGATGACCGGCGGCGGGTTCCGGCCCTCATTGAACCTTACCTTCATTAGGAAGCGTACCGGCGCACAGGCTACGTTACGCCTCTGGCTTCGCAAAGCAGCGCCCTATACTAAACGAAAGGTTTGCCCCCGGCAACTGTCAGACAGTGGTCATCGAACGCGCCGGTTTTCCCGTTCATGGTTATTGACAAGCGCTACAGCTGGCATTACGCTTGTGCGTAATCGGTCTTCTTGGATTCCCGATAGTGGTCAGCCTCAGCGTATCCAACAAAACCGCAACCACTGCCGCCGGGCCGCGGCCTGTCAACCTGCGTACCGACCTTGCGCCGCTGGCCGATCTGATCGAAGTGGCCTTTCACGACAGCATGGACAGTGGCGGGCGCGCGGCCGTTCGCGAGTTGCGGGCGCTCAGCCGGATTGGCCCGGGACTGAATGTGCTGGCCGGCGTTAACGAACTGACGCAAGGTATCAGCCTCGGCTACGTCTGGGAACAGGATGGCAAAATCGTCGGCAACGTCTCGGTTTATCCGGCCAACTGGCCGGCGAGTCTGGGAAATGCCTGGATAATCGCCAACGTCGCCGTTCATCCCGATTACCGGGGACAAGGCATCGCCCGCCGGCTGATGGAGGCGTGCCTGAACATGATCCGGGAGCGCGGCGGCACGACTGCCGTGCTTCAGGTAGACCGTGAAAACAGCATTGCCCGGCGGCTTTACCAGCGGCTTGGCATGACCACCGAACGCACGTGGACGCACTGGCGGCGCAGCCCATCGGGACGCATTCCGCCGCCCGCGCCCAACGGGAACGTCCACATCACGCGCCGCCGCCGGGGAGACTGGCGCGCCGAATACGCACTGGCCGAAATTGTGCGCCCGGCGCATCAGGGCGGCGTTGGCTGGATGCGACCGCTCCATCCCGGACTGTTCCGCACATCGCTCATTTCCCTGATTAGCGACTGGATGAGTCTGCGTTCGTTCGAGCGCCTTGCTATCTATGACGAAGCCGAACGGCGCATTGACGCATCGCTGTGGATTGAAAGCGCCTTTGCCGCCAGCAGCGTGCAATTGACCCTCATGGTACACCCCGACTATCAGGGGCTATATGACGAAGCGCTCATCAATCTGGCGGTGCGCCGGTATGGCGCGCGCCAGCCACTGACCATCGAACACCCTGAGGACGAAATGGCGACCGGCGCGTTGCTTCAGCAGTATGGCTTCCGTCCGGTACGCACGCTGGTACACATGCGCTGGTCCGCCACCCCTTGACGACAACGCAAGCAGACGGCAAGCCCGCAACCATCTCAGGGCGACTTTGTCACTCCAAAAATGTTACAATTCACGTATATGGACCTTGCGGCGCCGGCTGGCTGTACCAGTCATAGGATGACCTGATCGCATATGCTTGAAATCCTGATTATCATCGCGCTGGTGCTTCTCAACGGCGTGTTCGCGCTTTCGGAAGCGGCGGTTATCGCTTCGCGCCGCGCCCGCCTGCAGCAGATGGCGGAACGCGGCGACCGGGGCGCACGGGCGGCGCTCAAACTGGTCGAAGACCCCAATCGCTTTCTTTCGACGGTCCAGATCGGCATCACGCTCATCGGCATTCTGGCGGGCGTTTTCGGCGGTGCAACGGTAGCAGGCCAACTGGCCGCGCTGCTCAGGCGCGTGCCTGCCCTGTCGTCGATTGCCGATCCGTTGAGTTATTTTCTCATCGTGCTGCTGACGACCTATCTTTCGCTCATCATGGGCGAACTGGTCCCCAAGCGGCTGGCCCTACGCTCTCCGGAAAAGGTCGCATCGCTGATCGCAATCCCGATGCGAACCCTGTCAAAACTCACCAGTCCGGTCGTCACCGTGCTCGGCGCTTCAACCGATGCCGTTCTGCGGGTGCTTGGCGCGCGCCCTCTTGACGAGCCACCTGTCACGGAAGCCGAAATCACGACCATGATCGAACAGGGTGTCGAGGCGGGCGTCTTTTACCAGACCGAACACGAGATGGTGGAAGGCGTCTTCAGACTGGCGGACAGCCGGATTCGCCACGTCATGAGTCCGCGTCATGAAATCGCCTGGCTGGACATCAACGCGCCCATCGAAGAGACGAAGCAACGCATCATCGAGGCGGACTGGACGCGATTCCCGGTGTGCGAAGGCGATATTGACCACGTGCTTGGCATCGTCAACGCGCGCGACATTCTGGCGCGCGCTTTCCGCAACGAACCATTCGATCTGCGCGCCATTATGCAGGAACCGCTATTCCTGCCGGAAACGATGCTGGCCGGCGACGCGCTGGAGATCTTCAAAAAGACCGGCCACCAGATGGCGCTGGTGCTGGGCGAATACGGCACCGTCGAGGGCGTGCTGACGATCCGCGATCTGGTCGAGGAAATCGTGGGCGATCCCGACAAGGTGCAGCCGGTGCTGCGCGAAGACGGGTCATGGCTGCTGGACGGCATGACGAATATCGAAGAATTGAAGGAAGTGCTGCAAATCGACGAAACCATACCGGGCGAGCACGACCATTTCGACACGCTCGGCGGGTTTGTCATGGCGCAGCTTGGGCGCGTGCCTGCCCCTGCGGACCGGTTCCGGTGGGGCCGGTTTGAATTCGAAGTCGTCGATATGGACGGGCGGCGGGTGGACAAGGTGTTGGTCACGACGCTCGCCGGATCGGCGCACGAGATGCAGGAGCAGGCCAGCGAAGTCGAATAAACGCCCGCGCCGGGACAGCCGGCCCCTGCATGGCTACAATAGATGTCTCGCGAACTGTTATGCCTGGCGACGTGGTACAAGATCTGG
>QGUR01000303.1 GCA_003242205.1 Chloroflexota bacterium
CCCGGATTGGAAACGGTTAAGCTTATGGCGAATGGAGAACGGCCCGATCGAGTAGACACAGGTGTTTTTCAGAGATTTCTCATTTAAGCTCATTGTCTATGTGTGGGTAATTTTCTACTCTCTGAAAAACATCACGTCGTTAGGAGTCTTTTATGACGCCACAGCTACTCCGGCGTGCCCCTTTCAAGCGCGTAAAAAGAGTTGCCCGTGAGGCCGCTCTCGATATAGTCATCATTTACACCTCTTACGTGCTCGCCACGCTCGCGCGGTCGGTGACGACCGATCTCCAGATCGAAGCCCAGTTATGGTTTTTCGCCTCCGCGACGCTGCTGACCGTCATTCTCCTGTATGTCTTTGGCGCGTATCGCAGATTGTGGGCACGTACGAGCGGGCACGGCATTGTTGTGCTGATCAACGCCGTTGGGCTGGCGTACGTCATTGCCACGCTGGTGGATTTATTCATCGTACCACGCCCTGCCCCTTTGAGCGTGATCGCCATTGCAAACATCATGGCATTTGTCGGCGTGGTCGGCGTGCGCTATCGCTCCCGCGTCATCAGCGGCTTGAGCTGGCGCTGGGATGCCGTGTGGAACCAGAAGTTCCCCACCAGCCAGACACGCGTGATGATTGTCGGCGCGGGAGAAGCAGGACAGGCTCTGGCATGGCGATTGAAGTATCGCTCTCCGGGAAAGCACTACTCGGTAGTCTGTTTTGTCGACGACGATCCGCAAAAGCAGGGAATGCTCGTCGAGGGTACGCCGGTCGCCGGTACGCGCAATGACATCGAGGCTTTGGTCGCGCGCCATACGATCGATGTCATCGTGATCGCCATCAACAACATTTCCGGGCAGGATTTCCGTCATGTCCTGTCACTATGCGAAAAAACCAAAGCGCGCATCAAGGTTGTGCCCGATCTATTCGCAATGATCGACGGAACGCTGGGGCCGGAAATCCTGCGCGACGTGCAGCCGGAAGATTATCTTGGCCGGAAGTCAATCACCCGGCACGAGGCCGTCGATCTGCGCCCGGTCACCGGAAAGCGCGTGCTGATCACCGGCGCTGCCGGTTCCATCGGTTCCGAACTCAGCCGGCAGATGGCGCGTTACGAGCCGACATGCCTGATTTTGCTGGACAATAACGAGAGCGGCCTGCACGACCTCCACATCGAGCTCACCACCCAGCATCGTGACGTCAAGATCGTGCCAATTCTGGCAGACATCACGCAGGATGAGCCGTCGCGCACCGTTTTTGAGACGTACCGGCCAGAGGTCGTCTTCCACGCTGCAGCTTACAAGCACGTGCCGCTGCTGGAGATGTTCCCGGAAGCCGCCATCAAGACCAATATCGGCGGCACCAAACGCATTGCCGAACTGGCGCAGGAATATGAAGCCGAACGCTTTGTCCTGATTTCATCTGATAAGGCGGTAAACCCAAGCAACGTCATGGGCGCGACCAAGCGCGTCTGCGAATTGCTGCTGCATGCGCTGGCCCAGAAGGAAGGAAAAACGCTTTTCGCCTCGGTACGTTTTGGCAACGTTCTCGGAAGCCGCGGCAGTGTGGTCCCAACCTTTAACCGCCAGATTGACAGCGGCGGCCCGGTGACGGTCACCGATCCGAACATGACCCGCTACTTCATGACCATCCCGGAAGCCGTCAATCTGGTCATTCACGCTGCCTGCCTGACGACGGGCGATGATACCTTCTTTCTGCAGATGGGTGAAGTCATCCGCATTGTCGACCTCGCCGAGCGTATGATCAGAATGCGCGGGCTGCGGCCGTACATCGATATCGGCATCGAATTCGTTGGCGTACGTCCGGGCGAGAAACTCCATGAGGAACTGTACTCAGAGGACGAAGAACTGCACAGCACGGTTCACCCGCACATCACGCTGCTAAAACCGATCACGCCGCTGGCAGTTGACGAATTCAATGCCGGTGTCGAGCGGCTGCTCTCATCCACGCCGCAAGACCGGGTTGCCGTTCTTCGTGAAATACAGCAAATTATCCAGATGCAGCCAACTATCGATCAGGCGGTTACAGGTTAATGACGACAAAATCTACCGGTAACGTCGAAACGCCGGTTTTGAAGGCCGATCACGCGGCGGAACTGCTCAAGCCGCTTCCCCGGAAGCGCCGCCATCGCCGGTCAGCGCCGCGCTGGCTACGAAAGGTACGGCGGCAGCTCAGGCGTGTCCACTGGCGCGCGATACTGCTGATTGTGCTGGCAGCCATTGCGGTTGCCGCTGTTGCCGGCACAGCCCTTGTTGCGGACACTGCCAGCCGGGTACAGGCATCGACCAACAGCCTGAACCGGGTCCTCTCTTCCTTGAGACGCACGCCCGGCACTGAGCTGCGATTGGACGATTACGAGCGGCTGCGCGCCAGCGTCAATGACCTTGCCGCAACGCTGAACCGGGCCGAAACGCAGACAGCGTTCCTGCGCCCGGTAGCGCATCTCAACGCCGATCTCAACGCGACCCTCTCCGCCCTCAGCATCAGCCGCGAACTGGTGCGCGCCGGTCAGGACATGCTGCTGGGGCTTGAGCCAACCCTTTTCTTCCTCATGGATTCAGATTCGGGCATTGCGTCGCCCGGCCAGATTTCCGCCGGAGAGCGTGCCGTCGAGTTGTTGAGCATTGGACGGGGGCGTTTTGCGAGCGCGGCTGATCGCCTGCAAAGGGTTGGAGCCGTCATCGAGGCGACCGACCTGAGCGCGGTTTCGCCGGCACTGCTCCTCGAACTGCAAACGCTGGCGCACACACACGAGCTTCTCGTCCAGATCAACGAGCTACTCCTTGCCGGCCCCGAACTGCTCACGACCGCGCTCGGTTTGCAGGAACAGCAGACCTATCTCATCATGGCATTGAACTCCGACGAGCTGCGGCCATCGGGCGGATATGTCAGCACCTACGGCTGGATGACGGTCCGAAGCGGGCGCATCGTGGGCTACAACTACAGCGCCACCACGGCCACCAGCCCCAACCCGCCATCAGCCAGCGCCGAGATGCCGTTTACCGTGCCTGAATGGTGGATTCAGTACCGCGAACCGCGCTATGCGGCGTGGGACGGAAGCTGGTATGCCGATTTCCCGTCAACCGCCAACATGGCCATGTGGTACTACAACACCGGCAATAATCCCGGCGCGCCGGTGATCGGTGTGCTAGCGATCGACCTGACGGGCTTCCAGTACATTCTGGAAGCGCTCGGCGAAGTTCACGTGCCCGGATACAACCGCACGGTTTCGGCCCAGAATTATCGCAATGTGATCTATGACATTCGCGCAACGGGCGAAGGCGACACACCGCACAAGCAATTCCTGATCGCGCTGTATCAGGAATTGTTCCGCCAGTGGCAGAATGTCACCGATCAGGAAACGAGTAACCGCATTCTCGGCGCAGTCGTTCAGGGCTTGCAAGAGCAGCACATCATGCTGCACTTCGCCGACGAGCGGTTGAGCAACGCGCTCGATCTGCTCAACTGGTCAGGATCACAGAAGCCGGCGATCGGTCACGACTACCTGATGGTCGTCGATGCGAACCTCGGCAACAAGTCCAACAGCTCGATCATCCGGCAGATCACGTATGACGTCGAAATCAACGACGACGGCTCGCTGAACAGCCGGGCAACCGTTGCCTACGACTACCCTGCCGCGCTGGCCGAAAAAGATCCGGCGGTCGATCCGGAACATCACGGCCCGCTGGATTACAGCAACCTGCTGCAGGTGTTCGTCCCGGATGGCAGCGAACTGACGGCGACAACCGGCATCAACACGAGAGTGAGGGCCGTCGATCTCCCGGCGCATGAGGCATGGGTATCCGCATTCACGCTCGACTATGACAGCGTAGCGCGCATCCAATACAGCTATACCACGCCGCCGGTTGTCGAAACGATTGGGCCATACAAACGCTATCGCCTGCTGATTGAAAAACAGCCGGGCACTCAGGGCGATTCGACCAGCGTGCAGGTTTTGCTGCCGCCAGATGCCCGGATCGTCGGCGTCTCGCCCGAACCTGTCGCCCGTTACGAACTGGATCGCCCGATTGTCGAATTCCGCGCTCCGCTTGTGACCGATCAGTGGATCGAGATCACATACGAACAGCCGGATGCATAACCATGCCGAGCCTGTTCCTGCTGTCACGACGAGTTCTGGCGATTGCGCTGCTTCTGGTTGGCGCTGGCGGCCTGCTCGTACGCCCGACCAGCGCCCAGACGACAGCGCCCGTCGTCCGGTTTATCGTCGATAACGCCATTGGCAGCGCTTCGCCGGTCGATGCCAGCCGGACAGGCCTCAGCAAATTCGCCGAGCGCTTTCGCGCCCTCGGCGCAACGGTCGAATTCATCGCGCTTGACCGCCCCATCCCCGATGACACGGATGTGGTCGTTCTGGCGCGCCCCACCCAAACCGTAACCGTGCCGCACGCCGCCCGGCTGTGGGCTTATCTCCAGAACGGCGGCAATCTGTTGCTGGCCGTCGACCCCGAAAACTTTTACGTCGGTTATGCCAATGTTAGCCCGCAAATCCTGCGCAGCGGTCTGGTTTCGCTGCTGACGCTCGACTACGGCCTGCTGATCCGGGAAGGCTTTATCATCGAGCCGGGCTACACGCAGGAAACCATCGTCAACCAGAATTTCACCTATGCCAGCACCTATGCCGAGATCGTTTCCCATCCGGTGACCGCACCTCTGCGGGCATACAGCCTGCCGGTCTGGGTGTGGGGAGCGCGCCCGCTGGTCGTCGAGCCGTTTGGCGTCGATAGCGAAGCCACGCCTCTGCTCTACAGCAATGCGGGTTTCGCAGAAACCAACCCCAATATTTTCCGCCGACTGCGCGGAACGCGGTTCAGCCCGCCGACTGCGCCGCTGGAAATCAACATCGGCGTCGATCTGCTTGGCCGCATGAACGTCGCCGGGCTGGCCGAGAATACCGCGTCCGGCTCGCGCGTCGCCGTGTTGGGCGATTCCGAACTGCTGATGAACGGCTTCGGGCTGAACGGAACGGCGACCAACCCGCGCTACCCCGGTAACGCCATCTTCGCCGACCGGCTTGCGGCATGGCTGCTGGAATTGCCGGAGCAACAGTGGCCGGCGCTTCCACAGGGCTACACATGGATGGCAATCGACGGCAATCCCGATGAGTGGCCGGAGACCGCCGCCGTCATCAGCGACGCGCCCGATCTGCTGGTCGATCCCACGCACGACATTCTCAGCATCCGCGCCCTGCAGGACGACCGGTACGTCTACTTTTACGTGGAAACCGGCGCTCCGCCCCCCGAAAACACGCGGGTGGATTTGAGGTCCGACACCGTCGGTGACGGCAGCGCCAGCATGATCCTCTCCGCGTATGGCGATGGGCGTCTGGTATTACACGGCGACACCGGAGAGACGCCGCTTGCCGATGGCGCTGTCGCGGTCGGG
>QGUR01000018.1 GCA_003242205.1 Chloroflexota bacterium
CGGGCCAGCAGGCGCTGTGACGACTCGATCGCGTAGATGTAGAGCAGGGCATCGCCATCCTTAACGGCGAGGTAGACCGTCTCGTTACACGAGTCGGCCAGCGCGCGCAGCAACGGGGCGGCGCGGTCGCGCAGTTCGACGTTGACGCGCACGTTCTGCGTCAGTGCGATGATCTCGGTTCCCAGCGCGTAACTATCGCCGTCAACCTTTTCGATCATGCCCGCCATCGCCAGCGTGTTGAGCAGGTTATGAGCGGTGCTCTTCGGCATGTCCAGCCGCCGGCTGATCTGTGCCAGCGAGAGGCGCGGCTCGTGCTCGTTGAAGAGCTTCATGATCGTAATAGCCTTATAAACCGAATTTATCATCTACCGCCGGCCCTTCCGTTCAGTATCGTGGAATGGCGTTCTCCAACACCGAACACTTCGATTGTAAGCAGGAACAGCGGGCGGTGTCAACAAACGCTACCGGGTACAACGAGCGTGAGGTTGTCGGCTGGGGGTTACATTGATGGGCGCGTCGCAGTGGGTACTGCGTCCCTGCGCGCCACCGGCAATAAAAACAGGCCGGAGCGTATTGCCCCGGCCTGTTGTGTTCATGACGCTATGAAATGGTGGGGAGTGGGATCAGCCTTCGGGGGTTTCCGTGGCTTCGGCGTCTTCACTACCCGTATCTTCAGCGGCGGTATCGTCAGCGGTCGTTTCTTCCGGCTGGGCAGCCGCTTCCTGCTGCGCCGCCTGAGCGGCCAGCTGATTCTGAGCCGCGATCCAGAAGCAGGTCACGCTCGGAGCGGGAGTCGCCGTCGCGGCGTCGTCTTCAGCCTCGTCCTCATCGGCCACAGCGCCGGGGCACAGCGGCATGGACGGGAGCGCACCGGCCGCGGCCTGAGGCGTGTTGAAGCGGTAGACGATATAGTCACCCGTGCCGCCCGCCTGGATCACCAGCAGGTCGCCGGCGCAGCCAACGTTGGGCCACAGGTCCTGAGAACCCTGAGAACTGACCTTGTAGACGCGGATATTGCCGCAGCTTTCAAGCTGGCCATCGCTCGGGCTTTGCTGCAGTTCGACATCCTGCGCGCTCAACTGCTGTGTCAGGCTGCCAAGCAGGCTGAACTGCCCGGCCTGCGCGCGCCGCACACCCGTACCCCCGATGACGCTCAGGTCAAAGGTGTAGGTGTCAAAACCGGTCAATTCCACGATGTCGATCAAAGTTGCGCCGGTGGGCAAGCCATTCGGTTGCTGGCTACCGGTCACCTGTTGCTGGGTGGTTGTGGTTTGTGTCGTCTCTTCAACAGTTGCGTCCTGTTGTTCCGTCGTTCCCTGGTCTGCCTCTTCGGTCGCTTCCTGCGCGAAGACGGTAAACGTGGTCGCCAGGGCCAACAGCATCATCAGCGTAACAAGTAAGCGCAACGATCGTGACATGTGATTCCTCCTGTTAGGTCATGCCAAGTGAAATATTATGGTGGTCATTAACCCGGCTGGCAATGGGCCAACTGGCCACTCTGATAGCCAATTGGTCCCCTATGACTATTGAGCGATTTTGCGCATGTCAAATTTACGGCATGCTGTTTATTGGGGCATAATTAATAGTGGCGATTTGTGCTGCTAATCACTCCAGCAGCGTAAGTTAGACAGGTTTAATAACGGTGAGTGTGGATGCGATCAAAGACGAGTACGTTCGGTTACGCCGGATGGGGCTGGATGGCGGGAGCGCGCTTGCCCAGCTTGCCGTCGAGATCGCGCTGCTGAACGATGCCGACCAACTCTCGCTTTTCCGCGCACTGGAGACGTGGGAACAGAGCAACGACGGTCTGCCCCCTGCTTTCCCCGATCCCGACGAAGTCACCGTCATCGAAGCGACCAACCTGCGCGCGCGCGAGCAAATTCGCTGCCCCAACTGCGGCAAGCTGAATCCCAGCAATCAGGTGATGTGTTACGCCTGTGGCCAGTTCATTGTGCTGAACCACAACAAGTTTGCGACGCAGCCGCTAAACGCCACGGGCGATAACCTGCCTCCCGGTAGCTATTTTGGCCCGCACTCGCTGCTGGTATTCAAGATCAAGCTGAGCGGCGAGATTTTTATAATGCGCCCTCAGTTAAAGCCAGACCTGTTCCTCATTGGCCGCGGCGTGAACGGCGTCGTCAAGGCCGATCGCGACCTCGGCGCGCCGCTTCCGGCCATGCTGGGCGTGTCGCGCGTGCATCTTGGCCTGATGTACGACGCGCAGCGATGCCTGCTGACCGTTATGGACATGGGTAGCTCCAATGGCACGCTGCACAACGGCCAGCCGTTGTACGCCGGAGAAACACACATTTTGCGCCACGGCGACGAGCTTCTGCTGGGCAGGTTGCCGCTTGCCGTGACGTTTCACCATCCCATTCGTGAAAACGATTCGCCCTGATACTACGCTTCGCTGGTTCCGAGCGTTAGATTGCCCGGGTTCTTCCTCTGCGCGCGCAGTTCGGCGGCCTGTTCTTTCAGGCTCTTGAAATATTCGGAGCTCGTGATTTCGTTAACCTGCTGCGCCCGCTTCACCTGATCGATCTCGACTTGCAGGCGCACGACTTCCTGCTTGAGTTGCGTTTCGCGCTGGACGACGCTGTGCGCCATCTGCCGGAAAACCGTCGCCATGTTGCCCAGTTCGTCCGAGCGCCGGCTCACACGCTGGAACTCCGGCGAATCCAGATCGCCTTCGTTCAGGCTGTCGGAGCTGATCTTGTTGGCAAGTCCCGCGATGGTCATGATGGGCGAAACTACGGCCCGATGGAGCAGGAAGTTGACCACCAGCACGACCGCGAGAAAGACAATCGTCACACCTGCCATCACCAGATTGAGGGTTGATTGCGCGTTACTCAGCACTTCTTCGGCAGGCACGTAAATCATCTGCGCCGCGATAATATCGTTCATCTGCCAGCCAAAACCCGCTTCCGGCCCGTAGGTGTTAATCAGGCTGGCGGGCGCGACCGCCGGATCGCTGTGGCACTGCAGGCAGGTTTCCGAGGACAGGCGGAGCGGGCGGGCGCTGTAGAAAACGCGCTCGCCATCGAGATTGCGAAAACCGGAGATTTCCTGCGTGTCTGGGTCGGTGTAAAAAGTCTGCAGGATTTGCGTTTCGAACGGGTCGGCGGTGTTACGCGGGTTTGTCGGGTTGTTGGAGGCTTCCTTGTAGAAAAAGTCGCTGTAGAGTTCGTTCTGGCGCAGGTTCTCGAATACTTCGCGCGCCGAATAGGCTGGAACAGTCTCCGAGATAAACTCGGGCTGGGTCACCAGCTCGTCGGCCAGCAGCGGGTTGATGTGCGCGGTGGTGTAGCGGCGAACGGCATTCATGGCTTCGATCAGAATGCTGCCCTGCCGGGCGACATCTTCCTCGGCCCGGCGTTCGACCAGCCGCGATAGCACGAGCCAGCTTGCCGCAATCGCGACGAAGAAGATGACGACCATGCCGATGGTGAACTTGCTGCGGAGAGACAGGTTTCGCAAGGTTCTCACGGCTCGCCCTTTTCGTGCCCAAATGTCTGCTGATTTGTCTATTTAAACGCATAATAACGGGAATGTTCCTTAATGTTTAGATTAGTTAGCGTTATTTAACGATCCTTATTCCCCTGATTGCATAAAGTGTCTGACTTCACCGTTTGTCATCTGTAAGGATTAAATCATGCCGATGTCTGCCGCTTTCCGTGAGCGCCTGCTGCCCAGACTGGATGCGATAGCCGCTTATTTCGGCACGCCGTTTCATATCTATGACGAAGCGGGTATCCGCGAAACAGGCCGCGCTTTGCTGGCGGCCTTTGCGGCTCGCCCCGGTTTTCGCGAATACTTCGCCGTCAAGGCGCTGCCCAATCCCGCCATTTTGCGGCTGATGCAAAGTCTGGGCTTTGGCTTTGATTGCAGCTCGGTTCCCGAATTGATCCTCAGCCGGGGCATCGGCGCGCGCGGCGAGGACATCATGTTCACGTCGAACAATACGACCGCTGATGAGTTTCGCGCCGCGCTGGAGCAGGGCGGCTGCATCGTCAATCTGGACGACCCGGCGCTGCTCGACCGCCT
Organism: Chloroflexota bacterium; assembly: GCA_003242205.1. Classification (GTDB taxonomy): domain Bacteria; phylum Chloroflexota; class Anaerolineae; order Aggregatilineales; family Phototrophicaceae; genus ZC4RG36. The sequence goes on from QGUR01000018.1 coordinate 4,045, forward strand.
GCCCGCCGTGCCGGAGGTTCTGTGCCTGCGCTACAACCCGGGGCCGGAGCGCGGCGGCAATGCCATCATCGGTAATCCCGTTGAGTCTAAGTTCGGGATGCGGCGCGACCAGTTGCTCGACGCGTACCGGGCGGCCCGCGCGCTGGGTGTGCGGCGCTTCGGCCTGCATACGATGCTCGTTTCGAACGAGCGCGACTATACCTACATGGTCGAAACCGCGCGTATGTTGCTTGATCTGGTGGCGTGGCTGGAACGGGCGTTGGACATTACTTTTGAGTTCGTCAATATCGGCGGCGGGCTGGGTATTCCCTATCGCCCGGACGACTTGCCGCTCGATCTGGAGGCCATGGCCCGCGACATCAACGCGCTGTTCGACGCCTTCGCGGCGCGGCATGGCCATGCGCCCCGGCTGTACATGGAGAGCGGCCGCTATATGACGGGGCCGCACGGCGTGCTGGTGACGCGCGCGATCAACCGCAAGCAGACCTATCGCACCTATATCGGCGTGGATGCCAGCATGCCGGCGCTGATGCGCCCCGGCATGTATGGCGCGTACCATCACATCGACGTGCCGGGCAAGGATGGGGACGACCGGCGTGAGGTCGTGGACGTTGTCGGCGCGCTGTGCGAAAACAACGACAAATTCGCCGTTCAGCGGGTGCTGCCGCCTGTCGAAGTGGGCGACCTGCTCGTGATCCACGACACGGGCGCGCACGGTCATGTCATGGGCTTCAACTACAACGGCCGCCTGCGCCCGCAGGAACTCCTGCTGCGCGCCGACGGCTCGGTCGAGCTGATTCGCCGCGCCGAGACGGTTGAGGACTATGTGGCGACGCTGCAATTCGAGGCGAAGGTATGGCGCTAGCCTGTCCGCTGCATCCCGGCTTCCGCCACCATCAGCACAATGCGCCCGCGCCCGTGGCCGGTTTCGCACAGCGCATGTGCCTGCTGTACTTCCTGCAGCGGAAAACATGGCCCGACGACCGCGCGGATATGCCCTTCGACGATTAACCCGGCGATGCTGTTCAGCAGCGCGGTTGGCGGGTAGGGGAAGGTCACCGAGTTCTTGATGGCGCGAACGCCGCGCGCCCGCGCTACCTCCTCTGGTGGTTCTTCCAGCAGCGAGACGAGCGTCCCGCCGCGCCGGATGACGCGCAGCGAGCGTTCCGTTACCTCGCCGCCGACCGTATCCAGCACCAGATCGACAGCGCCGGTGGCTTCCTCAAACGGTGTTTTCGTGTAGTCGATCACAATGTCCGCGCCGAGCGAGCGCACGAATTCTACGTTGCTGCCTGACGCCGTGGCGATGACCTGCGCGCCTTTCCAGCGGGCCAACTGCACGGCGTACAGGCCGACGCCGCCTGCGCCGCCGTGGATCAGGGCGCGCTGCCCGGCCTGCAATTGCCCGTTGTCGAACAACGACGTCCAGGCGGTGGTCGCCCCGCCGGAGATGGTCGCCGCCTCGGCAAAGCTGAGCGTTTCGGGCTTGAGCGCCAGCGTTTCGACCGCCGCCGTGGTGTATTCCGCGTATGCGCCGTTGTTCGTGCGGCCAAAGACGGCGTCGCCCGGCGCGAAGGCGGTCACATCCGGACCAACCGCCTCGACCACACCGGCTACGGCGCTGCCGGGGATGTAGGGGAAGGTGGTCGCATGGATGCCGCGGAAGAAACCTTGCCTGCGCTTGACATCCGCCGGAAGCACGCCCGCCGCGATCACGCGCAGTAATACTTCACCCGCTTGCGGTTCGGGGCGGGGGATTTGTTCGAGCCGCAGCTCTTTCGGCCCGCCGTACTGATAGACGCGCACGGTGCGCATCGCTACCGCTGGCATGGTTCCTGTGCTCCCCACTGGCCTTTGCCGCCCAGTGTAGCGGCCCGTGAGGCCGGTTTCGCCCGACCATGGGACAGTTTTCCGCCTGTACGAACGGGCAATCAGGCCGCGAACGCGATAGACACCGGCTACCGTTTCGACGGAATCCCCGGATTGCGCGGGTAGGCGTATTTGCGCTGATGCCAGTAGGGATAAGGCGGCTTCAACTCGCTGACGGCGTCCAGACGATCCATCTCCTCGTCCGTAAGCCGCCACGTGGCCGCCTGCAGGTTGTCCTGCAATTGCTGCGGGTTGCGCGCGCCGAAAATGACCGAGGTGACGCCCGGCTTACGCAGCAGCCAGTTCAGCGAAACCTGTGTCGGCGTGACGCCGCGCTGCTGGGCAATGTCGATCACCGTCTCCACCACGTCGTATGCCTGATCCTGCGACATTTGCATCGCCGGGTCGGAATCCCACGACCAGCGGTGGACTTCGCTTGGCCCTTCCTGCCCGCGGCGGAATTTCCCGGTCAGGAAGCCTGCCGCCAGCGGACTCCATACGAGAATGCCGACATTCTGGTCGAGCGACAGGGGAACCAGTTCGTACTCCAGTTCGCGCCCGACGAGCGAGTAGTAGACCTGATGCGACACGTAGCGCGGCAGCAGGTATTTCTCCGATGTCCACAACGCTTTCATCAGATGCCATGCCGAATAGTTGGAGCAGCCGATGTAGCGCACTTTTCCGGCGCGGATCAGGTCGTCGAACGCCGACAGCGTTTCATCGAGTGGCGTGAAGGCGTCGAAGCCGTGCGCCTGATAGAGGTCGATGTAGTCGGTGTTCAGGCGGCGCAGCGAGTCCTCGCACGCCTTGATGATGTGGGCGCGGGAGAGGCCCCGGTCGTTTGGCCCGTCGCCCATGCGCCCGAAGACCTTGGTCGCCACCAGCAGGCGGTCGCGCTTGCCCTTAATGGCCTGTCCGAGCACTTCCTCCGAACGGCCCTGCGCGTAGGTGTTGGCGGTGTCGAACAGGTTAACGCCCGCGTCCAGGCACATGTCGACCATCGTGCGCGCCTCGTCCACGTCCGTCGTGCCGATACGCGGCGATCCCTCCTTGCCCGCGAAGCTCATCGTGCCGAGCGCAAGCACGGAAACCTGAAGCCCGGAGTTTCCCAACAAGCGTGTTTCCATGAAGCACATCCTTTGCGTACAGAACGCCGGCGGCCCGCGCCGTACCGCCGGCGGACGAGACTAAGTGAGGGGGATTGTAACGCGACACATACTAGTTTCTCGTAATTTCCGCTTCGTATAGGGCAATGTATTGGTTGTAATCAACGGCACTCGTCTGAGGCAAGCGTTGGCAGTGCGAGACTTTCCAAGCGAATCGCTATTCGAGATATCCAGCCTACTACGCCAGTGTTGGTAGCCACGCAGAGATAGGCGCCATCTTGACCTTGTCCGAGAACTGCGATGTGTTCGCTCATAGTTAGATCTGTAATAACACTTGCACGGAACATTGGTTCAGAACGTAAGGCAACTCGGGACACGACAACGACGCCACTAGCCACAGGCTGAGGCATATCACTTGGTCGTGGTATCGGAGTTGGCCGAGGCGTAGCTATCGGTGTCACTACAAATACAGGCGATGTGATGCCATCGCCTCTCCACTGGCGCTTGAATATGAGTTCGACTCTATAGCTGTACTGCGTACTTTTATCTATGAGCGTTACTAGTTCCCAACCGTCAAGGCCGAATACATCAAGATAGTAGTTTAGACCTTGAAATATATCTTCTAAACAGTCTTCCTCTAGACAACTTGGCATAGCGAAATGTGTGTATTCTGGTCGAGAGGGAATCACAAGTTCAACTAAATTTCCGTCAAAATCTGTATCATATTGTATATATGACAAAATTAGGTATTCCCATATAGGCCCCAGATAATCCTGGCCCATTGGCGAAGCAGAGGTGAAATGAAAGCTAGATATGACAACGAGAAGAACTACAAGTGCCTTAGGCATCATAATTTTTAGTCCTGTTCTGCAAGAGCCATTACATCACTAAGTTAAAGTAATAATACTAAGAGTGTAATCTGGAACCAATGTAAATTCTGTAACAGCCTCGTGTCTCGGCCCGCCGCTGCCTTTTCCAAATCCTGCTTTTGGATTTGGAGAAGGGGAGCCAGCGTATGCGAGAGGGCTTGCAAAAGCGTAGCAGCGTTGCGCTTGTCCAGTTCCCCCTCTCTAAACCGGACACGATTTGGACGAAGCGGGTTGGCGAAGCCGACCGAAGTTGAGCGGCAGCGAGACCGCGTAGGGTTAGGGGGTGAGGTTCCGTGTTCGCCATAGGTCAATACGCTTAGATGAGAAAGTGCGGGCGACGCGCCGCGTCGCCCCTACAGGTGTTCATGGTTTGTAATTCCCCCTCTCTAAACCGGACACGATTTGGACGAAGCGGGTTGGCGAAGCCGACCGAAGTTGAGCGGCAGCGAGACCGCGTAGGGTTAGGGGGTGAGGTTCCGTGTTCGCCATAGGTCAATACGCTTAGATGAGAAAGTGCGGGCGACGCGCCGCGTCGCCCCTACAGGTGTCCACGGTTTGCAGTTTCCCCTTCTCTAAAAAGACCGTATCCCGCGAACTGGTTGACATCGCGCGAGAAGTCGTGCTATGCTCTCCGCGCAGAAGCTATTTTGAGGGACAAACGATCTCCATGCAGGCGCACGCGCTTCTGAACCGCTCGTTCTACTTTAGCTACTACTATTACTTTAGCGACGGCATAGAAGGTCGGGCGTTCAGTGCTGCGTGTGACGAGGAACAAATGTAACCTCAGTCCAGACGAGAAAGAGAAGGCGCAGAGCGAACGCTCCGCGCCTTTTTTGTTACTCAAGCGCATGACGAGGAGGAGAATACAGAATGGCGATGATGGTACGTGGCGTGCGCGGGGCGACAACGGTCAAAAACAACGATGCCGATGAAATTCTGGCGGCGACGAAGGAATTGCTGGCCGCGATCGTCGAAGCGAACGGCATCGAAGAGGAGCAGGTGGCGAGCGTGCTGTTTACGACCTCGCCCGACCTGACGGCAGTCTATCCGGCGCAGGCCGCGCGCGACTTCGGCTGGCGGCGCGTGGCGCTCATGGGCAGCCAGGAGGCCGACATCGCGGGAGGGCTGGATCACTGTATCCGCATCCTGATCCACTGGAACACCGAGCGCAGTCTGGACGAAGTACAGCATGTTTATCTGAATGACGCGGTGCGCCTGCGCCCGGACCTGTATCCTACGAACAAAATCGTACTGAACGGAGGAAACGAACAATGATTGTGGTCATGAAGCACAACGCCTCGGCAAAAGAAATATCAGATGTGATCAGCCGCATTCGCGCTGATGGCTATGAAGCGCACCTGTCGGAAGGCGAGGAGCGCACGGTCATTGGCGTCGTCGGTGAAAGCCCGACGCCGCTGCGCGAGGATAATTACAGCGCGATGGATGGCGTCGACAGCGTTGTACGCATTTCCGTGCCCTACAAGCTGGCCAGCCGCGAGTTCCATCCTGCCGATAGCATTGTGCCGCTCAATGGCACGGGGGCGGGCAGCAACCAGATAGTCGTTATCGCCGGGCCGTGCTCGGTCGAGAGCCGGGAGCAGATCATCGAAACGGCCTGCGCGGTCAAGGAAGCGGGCGCGACGGCCCTGCGCGGCGGCGCGTTCAAGCCGCGCACCTCGCCCTACAGCTTCCAAGGGCACGGCGAAAAGGCGCTCCAGTGGCTGGCCGAAGCGCGCGAGCGCACCGGGCTGCCGATTGTCACCGAGGTGATGGACACGACGCAGATCGAGATGGTTTGCGAATACGCGGATGTGTTGCAGATCGGCGCGCGCAACATGCAGAATTTCAGCCTGTTGCACGCGGTCGGCGAAAGCCAGTTCCCGGTGCTGCTCAAGCGCGGTATGGCAAGCACCATGGAAGACCTCTTGATGTCGGCTGAATACATCCTTTCTCATGGCAATAATCGCGTCATATTGTGCGAGCGCGGCATTCGCACCTTTGAAAAGTACACCCGCAACACCTTTGACGTGAACGCGATTCCGGTTTTGAAGGCGCGCACGCACTTGCCGGTCATCGCCGACCCCAGCCACGCGGTCGGCTACTGGGAATATGTGGAAGCGATTGCGCGTTCGGCAATCGCGGCAGGCGCGGATGGTCTGATTGTCGAAGTGCATCCCGAGCCGGACAAGGCGCTGTCGGACGGCAGGCAGAGCCTGACCTACAAGCGTTTCCGCTCCATGATGGAGCAGGTGGCTCGGGTAGCGCAGGCCGTAGGGCGGACAGCGTAATATGTCCGCCGGTGGCTTTACGGCAAAACATCTTGCCATCGTCGGCCTTGGGCTGATGGGGGGCTCGATGGCGCTGGCGCTCCGCCCGTATGCCGACCGGATCACCGCCGTCGATCCTGACCCGCACACCCGCGACTATGCCTGTCGCGTTGGTATGGTCGACGCCGCCACGGACGATCTCAAAACCGGCGTGAGCGAGGCCGATGTTGTCGTTCTCGCCGCGCCGGTGCGTACGATCCTCTCGATGGTGCGCAACCGCATCGGCGCGTACCTGCGTATGAACACGCTGCTGATTGACATCGGCAGCACGAAAGAAGATATTTGTAACGCCATGGGCGCGCTGCCGATCGGCATTCAGGCCGTCGGCGGCCATCCCATGACCGGCAAGGAACAGAGCGGCTGCGAGGCCAGCGAAGCGACGCTTTTCCAGAACAGGCCGTTCGTGCTTTGCCCAACACGGCGCACGACCCCGGCGGCGCGGCTGCGTGCGCTGGCGTTTGTCGAGGCGCTCGGCGCGGTCGCTATCGAGATGGACGCCCACCGGCACGACCGGATCGTCGCCGCCATCAGCCACCTGCCGTATCTTTTGAGCGCGGCGCTGGTGACGACCGTCGCGCAGGAAGCCGAAAACGACGACGCCGTATGGGCGCTGGCGGCGGGCGGCTTCCGCGATATGTCGCGTCTGGCGGGGCAGGACGTGCGCATGATGGGCGATATTCTCAGCACGAATACACAGGCCGTGGCAACCCTGCTGGCGCATTTCCGCATGCAGCTTGCCATGCTCGAAGCGATGCTGATTTCACGGGATGAGCAGAAGCTGGCCGAACGGCTGACGCCCGCGCGAACGGCGCGTCTGGCGTGGGTCCAGCGCCAGGAGAACGGACGAAAAAATGACGGCGGTTGATTATTTCCGTGTGGTTCCCGGCGCGCCGCTGCGCGGGACGACCACCGTGCCCGGCGACAAGTCGATTTCGCATCGCGGCGTGCTGCTCGGCATGTTGGCCCAAGGCGAAACACATATCCGCGGCTGGCTTCCCGCCGGCGACACCGAGTCCTCGCTGCGAACGGTGCAGGCGCTTGGCGTTCCGGTGGAGCGGCACAGCGCCACCGAACTGACTTTGCGCGGTGGCGAGCTGACTCCACCTTCCGGGCCGCTCAATCTCGGCAACGCCGGTACGGGCATTCGCCTGATGGCGGGCATCATGGCGGGCCAGCCGTTCCCAAGCGTGCTCGATGGCAGCGAACAGTTGCGCCGCCGCCCCATGAACCGCATCATCGCTCCGCTGACGCAGATGGGCGCGAAGATCAGCGGCACAAACGGACGCGCGCCGCTGACGATTGAACCGGCAGCGCTGCACGGAATTCGCTACGAGATGCCGGTCGCCAGCGCGCAGGTCAAAAGCGCGATCCTGTTGGCGGGCCTGTTCGCGCAGGGTGAGACGGTCGTCGTGCAGCCCGGCCCCGCCCGCGACCACACCGAGCGTATGCTTCGGGCGATGGGCGCGCCGCTGGAAGTCGACGGCAACACGGTCACGATCGGGCCAACTGACGGGCTGAAGCCCGTGGATTTCACCGTGCCGGGCGATGCGTCTTCGGCGGCTTTCCCGGTCGTCGCGGCGCTCGTCGTGCCGGGGAGCGATATCACGCTGACCAACATCAACCTCAACAGCACGCGCACGGGCCTGTTCGATGTCCTGCAGGCCATGGGCGCGCAACTGGAAATCGTCGAAACCGGCCTTGCCGCCGGCGAGCCGGTTGGCACGATCCGCGCGCGCCACAGCCAGCTTAAGGGCATCGAAGTTGGCGGCGAACTGGTCGTGCGCATGATCGATGAGTTCCCGATTTTCATGGTCGCGGCGCTGGCAGCCGAAGGGGTGACCGTCGTCCGCGATGCACAGGAACTGCGCGTTAAGGAAACCGACCGCATCGCCGTGATGAGCGCTGAGCTTCGCAAACTCGGCGCGCAGATCACCGAAACTGAGGACGGGTTTGTCATCTCCGGGCCGCAGCGTCTGACCGGCGCGGAAGTCGAAGGACACGACGACCACCGCATCGCCATGAGCATGGCTGTCGCCGGGTTGATCGCCAGCGGCGAGACTCGCGTCATCGATGCCAAATGCGCCGCCGACTCGTTCCCCGGTTATGCCGAAACGCTGCGCGGGCTGGGCGCGGAGATCGAACAGTTGGCCCTGCCGCCCGTCGGCACAAAGAGCGGGTGAGGTGAATATGGCAACCTATCGTCTTGGCGTCATCGGTTGGCCTGTTGAGCACAGCCTTAGCCCTGCCATGCATAACGCGGCTTTTCAGGCTCTGGGCATGGATAACTGGCAGTACGAACTGCTGCCGGTTCCGCCCGACATCGTCCGGCTGGCGCTGCGCGAGTTTCGCAATCATGGTTACGTCGGCGTTAACGTCACCGTGCCGCTGAAAGAGCTGGTCATGCCACATGTGCGCCCTGATGAACGGGCGCAGGCGATTGGCGCGGTGAATACCATTACCCTGCGCGATTTGAGCGCCACCAACACCGACGTGCCGGGCTTCATGGATGACCTGAAGGCCAACGGCGTTGACGTTGCCGGAAAACGGGTGATCGTGCTTGGGGCAGGGGGCGCGGCGCGGGCTGCTGTGTATGGTCTGGCGCAGGCGGGCGCTGTCATCGCCGTTGTCAACCGCACGCCGGAGCGCGCCGAGCAGATGGTCGAAGCGCTCAAGGTCGATGCCATGCCGATGACGCTCGAAGCGGCAATCCGCGTTCGCCCGGATTTGATTGTCAACTGCACGAGCGTTGGCATGTGGCCGAACACAAACGCTTCGCCATGGCCTGCAGACGTGCCGTTTCCCGAAGGCGTGACCGTATACGATATGGTTTATCGCCCGGAACGCACGCGCTTCATGGCGCAGGCTGAAGCGGCGGGCGGTCGGGCAATCGGCGGTCTGGGGATGCTGGCGCGGCAGGGCGCGGCGGCGTTTGAAATCTGGACGGGCAAGCAAGCGCCGGTTGACGTGATGCTCAATGCTGCTCGGACCGTCCTGCGCGCGCGCGAAAGCGCCGAAAAGACCTGATCGACGAATTTTACGCCGGTGGTTTCAGCCCTCGGCGTAAGGCTGGCACGATAGGCCGGGTGGTTCATAACATCAACGAAGGGACAGGCATGCTACGGATTTTGACGGCGGGGGAAAGCCACGGGCCGCTGCTTACCGCGATTGTGGAGGGAATGCCCGCGGGTTTGCCGCTTACTGCCGAGGACATCAATGTCGAGCTGGCGCGGCGGCAGCAGGGCTACGGTTCTGGCGGGCGTATGACGATTGAGCGCGATCAGGTGCAGATCACGGCGGGCGTCATGAATGGCGTCACGACCGGCGGGCCGATCGCCTTGCACGTGGAAAACCGCGATTTCAAGAACTGGAAAGACAGAGCCATCACACCGATGACGACGCCGCGCCCCGGTCACGCCGATCTGACCGGCGCGATCAAGTATGGCTATCGCGAGCTGCGCGTCGCGCTGGAACGGGCGAGCGCGCGCGAGACGACCATGCGCGTCGCCGTTGGCGCGATCTGCAAGAAGCTGCTGTCACAGTTCGGCATCGTCGTCGGCGGCTATGTCGTGCAGATCGGTTCGGTGGTGGTGGAGCTGCCCGACGACTATCCGCTCGAAGCGCGCATTGCCGATGCCGAAAAGAGCGACGTGCGCTGCCCCGATCCTGAAGCGTCGCAGCGTATGCACGAGGAAATCCGGCAGGCCAAGGTCGATAAGGACACGCTGGGCGGCGTCTTTGAGGTTGTTGCGCTCAACGTGCCGCCAGGGCTTGGTTCGCATGTGCATTACGACCGCCGGCTTGACGGCTTGATCGTTGCGGCGATGGTCAGTATTCACGCCATGAAGGGCGCGGAAATCGGCCCGGCGTTCGCCAATGCCGGCAAACGCGGCTCCGAGGTTCACGACGAGATCGTGCGCGACGAGGAGGGCAACCTGCTGCGGCGCACCAACCGCGCGGGCGGTCTGGAAGGCGGCATTACGACCGGGGAGCCGATTGTGGCCCGCGTGGCGATGAAGCCGATTTCCACCGTCATGAAGTCGCTAGCGTCGGTCAATCTGGCAACGGGCGAGCCGGAACAGACGACCTACGAGCGTAGCGACCACTGTGCCGTTCCCCGCGCCGTGCCGGTAGGCGAGGCGATGATGGCGATTGTTCTGACGCAGGCGCTGCTGGAAAAGCTCGGCGGCGACAGCGTGGACGAGATGCTGCCGCGCTTCGAGGCGCTGCGGCGCGCGCGCCTGCAGGACTTGCCGATGGACAATGTGGAGTGGCGGTTTGGCTACTAATATCGTGCTTGCCGGTTTCATGGGCGCGGGCAAGACAACGGTAGGCCGCCTCGTCGCCCACAGGCTCGGCTGGCCGTTTGTCGATGCCGACGACGAGATTGTGGCGCGGGCGGGTATGTCGATTCCCGAAATCTTCGCGCGATATGGCGAGGCGCATTTCCGCCAGATCGAGCGCGAGGTATGCGCGGAACTGGCCCGGCGCGAGCATACCGTCATCGCTACGGGCGGTGGCGCGCTTGTAGACGAAACGAACCTGAAAACGATGCTTGCCAGCGGTCTGGTCGTTTGCCTGCGGGTTTCAGCGGAAGCCGTTGCCGAACGGCTGGAAGGGCAGGAAGGTCGCCCGTTGCTCAAGGGCGACTGGCGCGCGCTGCTGGAACGCCGCCGGCCAGCTTACGATGCGATACCTTATCAGATTGACACGACGGGCAAGTCGCCAGAGGCGGTTGCCGATGAGATTGTGACGCTATGGCAGACCCAAAACGTATCCGCGTAGAAGCGCCGGGTGGCAGTTACGAAATCTTTATCGAACCGGGATTGCGCGACCGCCTCGACGAACGGGTGACAGGGCTTGCCGTTGGCGAACCCGTCGTCGTGGCGACCAACACCACGCTGCGCCCTTTATATGGCGACCGGCTGGCCGCAGCGCTACCAAACGCTTCCGTCGTGACAATGCCCGACGGCGAGCAGTACAAGACGCTCGACACGGTGGCGAAGCTGTACGCCGATTTTGTCGACGCCGGCCTCAACCGCACCGGCACGGTGATCGCGCTTGGCGGCGGCGTCGTGGGCGATACGGTTGGCTTTGCCGCCGCGACCTATATGCGCGGTGTGCGCCTCGTGCAAATGCCGACCAGCCTGCTTGCCATGGCCGATTCGAGTGTGGGCGGCAAGGTCGGGATCGATCTGCCGCAGGGCAAGAATCTGGTCGGGGCGTTCAAGCAGCCGGAAGTCGTGCTGGTCGATACCGAAGTATTGCAAACGCTGCCGGAGCGCGAGTGGCGCTGTGGCATGGCCGAGGTCATCAAGCATGGCCTGCTGGCCGATCCCGTTCTGCTGGAAATGGCGCAGAACGGCAACTTTGACGATCTGCCGGAGTTTGTTCGTCGCACCATTCAGGTCAAAGTCGATGTCGTGCAGGCCGACCCGTTCGAGCGCGGCATGCGCGCGCACCTCAACCTTGGCCACACGTTCGCTCATGCGATTGAACGCGTCAGCGGCTACGCTTGGCCGCATGGCGAGGCGGTTGGCGTCGGGCTGCTGGCGGCGGCGCGGCTTTCGTACCTGCTGGGCATGTGCGATGCTTCGCTTCCCGAACAGGTGGAAAGGCTGCTGGCGGCGGTGGGGCTGCCTGCGCGGCTGGGCGATATGGACTCGGAAGCGATCTACGCGGCTATGGGCACGGATAAGAAATGGCAGGCGGGCCAATCGCGCTTTGTGCTGTTGCGCGGCGTGGGCCAGCCCGAAATCGTGAAGAACGCGCCGCCCGAATCGGTGATCGAGGTCTTGACGAGCCTGAAATAAGCGACTGGAACCCCGATGATATGATGTCCAAACGCATTCTGCTGCTTCACGGGCCAAATCTGAATCTACTGGGCACGCGCGAACCGGAAGTCTACGGGCGTGTCACGCTGGACGATATCAACCGCCTTGCGGCGGAACATGCGCGTAAGTACGGCGTCGAACTGCGCGCCGAGCAGTCGAATCACGAAGGCGCGCTGATCGATATTTTGCACGTCGCCCGTAACTGGGCCGATGGCGTGGTCTTTAATCCCGCTGCCTATACCCATACATCGGTTGCGCTGCGCGACGCGATCAGCGCCATAGGGCTGCCGGTGGTCGAGGTGCATCTGTCTAACGTTCATGCCCGCGAATCGTTCCGGCATACATCCTTGCTCGCGCCGGTTTGTGTGGGGCAAATCGCCGGTTTTGGCTGGCGTAGTTATATCCTTGGGATTGACGCGCTGCTTGGCAAACTTGGCCTGCTGCCAGAACCGGACTTGTAGGCTCTCGCCAAATCAGATTGGTTATACTTTGGTGAGTTCTGGCCATGCCGGCCGCCTGCCGGTTCCGTACACTCTGGCTCTGGGCCTGTAGCCTGTACCGGGAACAACAGCTATGACGAGTAAAGAGGCGATTCTCGCCGCGGTTGAAGAGCAACAGATTAAGTACGTGGCCCTGTGGTTTACGGACATCACCGGACTGGTGAAGAGTATCACCGTTCCGGCGCGGCGACTCGAGAACGTTCTTGAGTGGGGCATGCACTTCGATGGCTCGTCCATCGAGGGCTTTGCCCGTGTCGCCGAAAGCGACATGATCCTCGTCCCCGACCTCAATTCGTTTGCCGTGCTGCCCTGGGACCCCGTCGAAGAAAAGAGCGCCCGGCTGATCTGTACGGTACGGACGCCTAAGTCCGAGGCCTTTGTCGGCGATCCGCGCACGATCCTTATGCGCGTGCTGGCCGAAGCTGCGGAGATGGGCTTCATCTATAAGACCGGCATGGAACTTGAGTTTTTCCTGTTCCGCGCCGATGACGCTACGGGGCCGCTGACTCCGCACGACCGCTCGTCATATTTCGACATGTCGACGGAGCTGGCGCAGGGCGTTCGGCGCAAGATGATCGGCACGTTGCAGCAGATCGGCATCGCCGTCGACTCCGCGCACCACGAGATCGGTTCGGGCCAGCATGAACTCGATTTTGACTATAACGAAGCGCTCGTCGCTGCCGACAACGTCCTGACGGCGCGGGTTGCGATCAAGACGGTGGCCCAGCGCGCCGGGCTGCACTGCACGTTCATGCCGCGCCCGTCGGCTGATCTGCCGGGTTCGGGCATGCACACGCACCAGAGCCTCCACGCCATCGACACCGACGAGAACGTCTTTGCCGATCCTGACCACGAATACGGCCTCTCCGAAACGGCGCGTTATTTCCTCGCGGGGCAGCTTGCCCACGCGCGCGCCATGTGCGCCGTGCTTGCGCCGCTGGTCAATTCCTACAAGCGTCTCGGCGTCAGTTTTGAAGCGCCCGTTTATGTCGCCTGGGCGCATGTCAACCGCGCCGGATCCTCGCTCATTCGCGTGCCGCACATCGCGCCGGGCAGGGAGTCGCACACCCGCCTCGAAATTCGCTGTCCCGATCCCAGCGCTAACCCTTATCTGGCCAGTGCCGTCATGCTGGCGGCAGGGCTGGATGGGATTCGCCAGCGCATGCCGCTGCCTGACGCGCTGGAAGAAACGCTGCTGCGGAAGGATCGCTCGCGCCTGCGCCAGATCGAAACCCTGCCGTCATCGCTGGCCGAAGCGCTGGATGAACTGGAACAGGACGATGTGATTATGGGCGCGCTCGGCCCCTACATCAGCGATCGTTATATTGCTGCCAAACGCCAGGAACTTGAGGACTATAACCGGCAGGTCACGCCGTGGGAGATCGAGCGGTACTTCAGTCGCTATTGAGAATGAAGTTGTGAATCTGCAACAGCAGCTTCTCGGCGTCGCCCGGTTCGGTCACGAAGGACAGCGTACAGTTTGATGGCCCCTGCGCCACGGCCAGAATGCGGATATCGTTCAGGCTGGCGAACAGGCGCGCCGTCAGGCCGTTGAGCTGGTCAAGCCGGTTGCCAATGGCTGTCACGACCGTGACCGGGCGTGCCGTCCATACACCGGCCTCCGGCGTTTCCGGCAGTTCGTCTTCAAGCGCTTGCCTGAGCGTATGCAGTGCGTCCGGCCCGGCGGTCGTCGGAATGACGAAACAGACGAAGCTCTCGCCGGAAGTCTGCGACGAGATCATCACCTCGGTATGGCTGCCCGTCGTGCGGAAGAGTATGTCATCGACGAGCCGGGTGATGCCGGCCAGCGGGCCTCGCCGCCGGGCGCTCAGGCCAAGCCCGGCAATCGACGTGACCGCTTTTACGGCGACTCGGTCGCGTTCGCCTTCCCGATTGATGAGCGTTCCCTGTTCACGAGGCTTGAAGACGTTGCGTACCCGCAGCGGAATGTCGCGTTCGCGCAGCGGGCCGACCATGCGCGGGTGAAGCACGCGCGCGCCAAAGTAGGCGAGTTCGGCCACTTCATCATATGAAAGTGATGGTATCTTGCGCGCTTCAGCTACCTCGCGCGGGTCGGTCGTCATCATGCCATCGACGTCTGTCCAGACCCATACTTCCTTCGCGTTGGTACAGGCAGCCAGCACTGAGGCGGTGTAATCGCTGCCGCCGCGGCCCAGCGTCGTCGGATGCCCACCCACAGTCGAGCCGATGAAGCCGGTGATGACCGGGGTAATTTGCCGGTCGAGCATGGGCTGGAGATGCGCGAGGATGCGTTCGCGGGTCAGAGGGATATTGACCGTCGCATTGCCGTAGACGTTGTCGGTGACGATCAGGTCGGTCGCGTCGATGGCGACGCCGCGCAGATCGTTTTGCCGTAGCAGCGCCGCGACGATGCGCGCGGACAGCCGTTCGCCAACGCCGACGATGGCCTCATAGTGTTCTGGATGCTCGTAATCTTCGTTCAGACGGCGGTCGGCCAGCGCCTGACAGGTATCCAGCATGTCAAAAAGCAGGCGGTCGATGTCTGCCTGCAGGACAGCGCGTTCTGTTGCGCCCAGCGGCAGGTTTTCCGCCAGCGCCATGTGCCGCGTGCGCAGGGTGGCCGCAATGCGGCGATAGCCACGGCGATTGCCAAGCTGCGCCAGACGGGCGGCTTCGATCAGCGCGTCGGTTACGCCTTCCAGCGCCGAAACGACCACGAGCAGCCGTTTCCAGCGTTCGTGCTCTTCCAGAATGATGCTGAGTACCTGAGTCAGCGCGGACGTAGTTCCGACGGTCGAGCCGCCGAACTTCATAATCAGTGTGTCCATCGACACCTTGCTTTCCGGTTCAGCTCTGGGCATTGGCGCGGGAGTCATCTACTTAGGGTAGAAAACACCTCAATTATAACCACGTGTTACGATCGAACGCATCATATTCAGGGTTGCAAACGATACTTTTTTGCCTCAAGATGATCTTCTGCTTATGATAAAACGACACGATATGTTAATGTCCCCTTTATAGAGGTACATCCCCGGATGTCAGATGTAACGGTTGAACACCAGCGCACGGTTGCCGGCGTGCGATTTCAGAAAGTCGGCAAGCTGTACCACTTCGATTACAGCAATTTCCCCGACCTGCAGGTTGGCGATTTTGTGATTGTCGAAACGGCGCGCGGACGCCAGATGGGCGAGGTCATGGGCTTTGCGCCCGCCGAGGATGGCGAGCGCGAATATAAGCCCATCCTGCGTATGGCGACTCCGCGTGACCTTGTTCTGAAGCAGGAGTGGGAAAGTCGTCAGGATGAAGCGCTGCGGGTTTGCCAGAACAAGGCGAAAGAACTGGGCGGCTTCGACGGCGTCAAGTTCGTGGCAGCCCTTTACAACTATGACGGCAGTATGCTGACCTTCCTTTACAGCGCTGACGACAAGGTCAATGTCAGCAAGCTGTGGGCAGAGTTGGCGAAGTTATTCCCCGACTCGCAGGTTGAGATGCGGCAGATTGGCCCGCGCGATGTCGCCAAGCTGCTTGGCGGCTTTGGAGCGTGTGGCATCCTTCGCTGTTGCAGCACCTTCCTGACCGATTTCAGCCCGATCTCGATCAAGATGGCGAAGGCGCAGGGGATTTCGCTCAACCCATCCGAGATTACGGGCATGTGCGGGCGACTGCGCTGCTGCCTTGTCTACGAGTATGAGCAATACGTCGAGGCGCGCGGCAGGCTGCCGAAGAAGAACAAGCGTGTCGGCACGCCGTTTGGCGAGGGTAAAGTCATCGACGTTCACCCGCTTCAGGACGCGGTGACCGTCTACGTGGCTGAGAGTGACAGCTATCATCTGGTTTCGCGTGAAGACCTGGTTCCGCTGGAAGAGCTGGAAGCGCTGGCGAAGAAAGCCAAGGAACCCTGCACCAAACACGGGGATGGCCCGTGCGAGTGTGGCGCGAAACCGGGCAAGGCTGCAACTGACGAAGCGGGCGACAGTTAAATTCGACACTCCACAATCGAGGGGGATATGACAGAGACCGGCGAACGTGAAGTGCGGCGGGTCTTGGGTGTGTTCGCGCATCCTGATGACCCCGAGTTTTTTTGCGGTGGCACTTTTGCTCGTTGGGCGGCAGAGGGGGCCGATATCACCTTCCTGATCGCGACCAGCGGCGACAAAGGCAGTAGCGACCCCGAAATGACTGGCGCGCGCCTCGCGGAAATCCGCGAGCAGGAGGAGCGTAACGCGGCGGCGGTTCTCGGCGTGCGCGAGGTCATTTTTCTGCGTTATCCCGATGGCGAGTTGACGCCATCGCTGGAGCTTCGCCGTGACATCACCCGCATTATCCGCCTGAAACGGCCCGATACCGTCGTCACGCTGGACCCGACGACGTTCTGGTTTGGGACGCGGGCCGTGAACCATCCCGATCACCGCGCCATTGGCGAGGCGACGCTGGACGCCGTTTACCCGGCCGCGCGGGACCGGCTGAATTTCATCGAGCTTGAGCGCGATGAAGGGCTTGCGCCGCATAAGGTGAAGCAGCTGTATATCACCGGCACGAATTCGCCAACCCACCGGATCGACGTGACCGACTACGTCGAGACGAAAATCGCCTCTTTACGCGAGCACAAAAGCCAGATTGCCGACATGGAAGCCATGGCGGAACGCATCCGCAGAAACAAAGACCCGGAATCGCCGGATGAATATCCTCGTTATGTCGACAGCTTTCGCGTGATTACGTTCGACCGTTAGGGTAAACTAGAGCCAGATGAGCAGAAGGCTGGCCGGCTGTGGTCCGGGCCGGTCGCCGTGACGTACAGAACTGGACGGTCTGATCTCATGGCGATAATCGATTTTCAGGCGGAAGCTGAGGCGCTCCGCGACGAACTGGTCGCCCGTCGACGCGATCTGCACATGCACCCTGAACTGGCGTTTGAAGAAGTGCGTACCGCCGGCATTGTGGCGCAAACACTCGGAGAACTGGGGCTTGAGGTGCAAACCGGCGTCGGCAAGACCGGCGTCGTCGGTATTCTCGAAGGCGCACAGGATGGGCCAACCGTGCTTGTTCGCGCCGATATGGACGCGTTGCCCATTCAGGAAGCCAACCAATCGGACTATGTCTCGACGGTTCCGGGCAAGATGCATGCCTGCGGCCACGACGGGCATACCAGCATTCTGCTGGGTGTTGCCAAACTGCTCGCAGGCCGGCGCGCAGAGATTGCCGGGCGCGTGAAATTCGTTTTCCAGCCCGCAGAGGAAACGGGCAAGGGCGCGAAGGCAATGGTCGCCGATGGCGTGCTGCGCGACCCGAAGCCGGATGTCAGCCTCGGCCTGCATCTATGGAACCCGCTGCCGTTTGGCGTGTTCGGCGTCGCCGATGGGCCGGTCATGGCAGGCGCGTCCACCTTCGACATCACGATTAGCGGCAAAGGCGGTCATGCTGCGCTGCCACACCTTAACAATGACCCGATTGTTTGCGCGGCGCAGTTGGTCACGGCGCTGCAATCCATCGTTAGCCGCAACGTCGATCCGCTTGATACCGCTGTTATCACGGTCACTTCCGTACATGCGGGTGACGCCTACAATGTGACGCCGCAGCAGGCCGTTTTGAAGGGCACATTCCGCACTTTTTCACACGCGATGCGCGATCTGCTGACGCGCCGGATCGCCGAAGTGAGCGAGGCGGTATGCCGGGCGATGAACTGCGCTGTGGAAGTGGACATCCGCCACGACACCGATCCGGTCATTAACCATCCCGAAGTCAGCGCCCGCGTGCGTAACGCGTTGCGCGCGGTCGTCGGTGAAGACAAGTTTGATCTGTCGATGCGTACGATGGGCGCGGAGGATATGTCGGCTTTGATGACCGACATTCCCGGCATGTACTTTTTCGTCGGCGCGCGCGACCGCAACGCCGATGGTTACTATGGCCACCACCATCCCAAATTCTCATTCGATGAAGATGCGCTGCCGCTGGCGGTCGCCGCGATGACCGCGGCGATCAGCGCATTCGTGATACCGGAAACGCCATAGCAATGCCTGAGCGCAACATTTTTCGCTGGATCGAAGGGCGAGGCTGGCTCGTGCTTTCCGGTGGGGCCGATTTCAATAGCGACGTGCGCGCGTTAGCGCTGGCCCGCGCTGCCGCTGACGGTGGCGTGGCTTACGTCAGCACCGGGGGCGGGCCGGAGGAGGCCGAGCGCGTTCTCGAAGACATGGAGGACCTCGGCGCGCCCGCGGGCTATCTGGTCGATGTGACCAGCGAGGATGATCGGACGGTCGTCTCCCGGTTGACGGACGCGGCGGTGGTCGTTGTGGGGCCTGCCGGAAGCGCTGAAGCCATCCGGTCGTCGCTGCTGGGCGCTGCCGCAGAGGGGTTGCAGACGGCTTTCGAAAACGGCGCGGTGATTCTTGCCGAAGGGCAGAGCGCTATGGTTTTCGGCGAGTGGGTGGTCAGAGACAGCGGTGAACTGGTAAACGGGCTAGAATGGGTTGCGGGCAGCCTGATCGCGCCGGGCGTCACCAATGCCGCCGCCTGGGCGCGCGAGGTTTTGCTGGCGCAGACGCTGGAATACGTCGTCGGCATCGGCGCGGGTTCGGCGCTCGCGCTTGGGCCCGATGGCGAAGTTGAAATCTGGGGCAAGGGCGAAGTGACGGTTGCTCTTGGGCAGAGTCTGACATCCGGGCCGAAGGAAACAGGGCAATGACAGCGACAATTCTGGTGGGCGCGCAGTGGGGCGATGAGGGCAAAGGGCGTGTGGCTGACTGGCTGGCGTCTGAGTCCGACGTGGTGGCCCGTTTTGCCGGCGGCGATAACGCCGGCCATACCGTGTACGTTGGCGACCGGGTTTACAAGCTGCACCTCATTCCAAGCGGCATCCTGCACGAGCATGTGACATGCGTGCTCGGCAATGGCATGGTCGTCAATCCGGTCAATCTGGTCCGCGAAATCGAGGAGCTTGAGCGGTCTGGTGTTCGTGTGTCGCCGGAGCGTCTGGTGATCAGCACGCGGGCTCACGTGATTACGCCGGCGCATATTGCGCTGGACATGGCATCGGAAAAGGCGCGCGGCGCGGACGCAATCGGCACGACTCTGCGCGGCATTGGCCCCGCTTATCTCGACAAAACCGGGCGTCAGGGTTTGCGCGCTGGCGATATGGCCGATGTGGAAAGTTTTGCCGACGCGCTGTGCGAGCGCATCGAGAAAGCGAACGCGACGCTGGTCGAGCACGGGCTGGAACCACTGTCGCCGCGCGAAGCGGCGGAGAATTATATCGAAGCGGCGCGTCGCCTCTCCCCATTTCTGCGCGATACGAGCATGTATCTGAACGCCCGCCTGCGCGAAGGGGCGCGCGTGCTGTGCGAAGGCGCGCAGGGCACGATGCTCGACATCGATCATGGCGATTACCCGTTTGTCACCAGTTCGTCGCCGACGTCCGGCGGCGCGCTGACAGGGCTTGGCTTTGGGCCGCGCTATGTGGAACGGGTAGTCGGCGTGGCGAAGTGCTTCAGCACGCGTGTTGGCGCTGGCCCGATGCCGACCGAGCTTGAGGGGCCGCTGGCGGATCGTCTGCGCGGGACAGGCGAGAATTTCTGGGATGAATTTGGCACGACCACCGGACGCCCGCGCCGTTGCGGCTGGCTTGATGCCGTGATGCTGCGTTATGCCGCGCAGGTCAACGGCTTCACGGAAATGGTCATCACCAAACTCGATGTATTGAGCGGCTTCGACGAGCTGAAAATCGCGGTCGCCTATGAACTCGACGGCGAGCGTTTGGAGAACCCGCCGGAGATGCTGGCGGCGCTCCGCCGCGTGCGACCTCTATATGAAACGCTGCCCGGCTGGCAGGAAGCGATTGGCGGCGTACGCCGGTGGGCCGATCTGCCGCGCGCTGCTCAGGCCTATCTCGAACGAATCGAAACGCTGGTCGGCGTGCCGGTCACCACGGTTAGCGTTGGCCCGGAACGTGACCAACTCGTATTCCGCAGTTAAGTTCACGATGGACGAGAGCCGTTACGCCTATCACATGGACGAGCCTGTGGCTTCACCGCCGCGCCGTGTCGTCTCACTGGCCCCCGGCGTGACGGAATCGCTGTTTGAACTGAATTTGGCCGGTCCTCTGATTGCCGTAACCGCGCAATGCGTTTATCCTGAAGAGGGTACGGCAAGGCTGGCCAAAATCGGGGATGCGACAAGCCCGAATATCCATGAGATTGTCGAGCTTGGGCCGGATCTCGTCATCGCGAACACCGACGAAAACCGCCGGGAAGACATCGAAGCGCTGCAGGATGCCGGGCTGACCGTCTGGGTGACGTCTCCGAAAACCGTCCGGGACGTGTTCAATATGCTCTGGAACCTGATGCATGTTTTCGATGAACCATCGATGGTCGAGCGGGTGCGGTCAATCGAGTGGGTGGCGGACTGGTTGGAGCGTATGAGCGCGGCACGTGACACGCCATGCCGTGTTTTTGCCGCGACGGCATACGACCCCCTCATGACGTTCAACGATGATACATACGCCGGCGATTTGTTGCGGGTCTGCGGCGGTGCGAACGTATTTGCCGGT
>QGUR01000019.1 GCA_003242205.1 Chloroflexota bacterium
CGTCTCGTCCAGCGGCGTGTGCCGGTAGGCGAGAGGCTCGCGGTTGGTCGCATTCAGGATGGTTTCGGCATACGCCTCGACCATGCGGCTTAGCGCGAAACGCTCGTGCAAATAAGCCAGCGTCGGGGCGGGCGTGCGTCTGCGCTCGCGGATGATCTCCGCCGCAACCTGGGCCGCGCTTTCCGCATCGCCCGGATCGATCTGGTCGACAAGCTCCGGCGGCAGCAGGTCGCGGTTCGGCCCCACGCGCGCGACGATTGCTGGCGTGCCGCAGCCCAGCGATTCGTAGGCCACATTGCCGAACGTCTCGACATAACTTCCCAGACACAACGTGACGCGCCCGAGGCTGTAATATTCGGGCATCAGGTCTTCCGGAACCCAGTCATGAAATACGAAATGCTCGCGCAGCCCGCGCTCCGCAATCTGGCGTTCGAGGTCGTCGTAGAACGCTCGAACGCTGGCATCCAGCCCGGTGTCGATCCATTTCGGGACCAGCGCGCGCACTCGCACCAGCCCATAGCGATGAACCAGCCGGTCGACGACCTCGATGGTCGTCTGGATGCCCTTGGGCGCTTCGGGGCGGTGGGGATAAAGCACCAGATCGTCATCGGGATCAACGGGAATATGCTTTAGAATGCGCTCAGGCCGGGTTGGCCGCGTCGTGTCCCAGTCAAAGCCGTTGTGGATCAGCCGCAGGCGGTCGCGGTAGCCGGGGAAAAAACGGCCAACCGTGCTGAGGAACGTCCGCGCCTGATGTTCCGAAATCAGGATCAGTTCGTCGCCCTGAAACAGAAAGGCGGATTGCAGCGTTTCCGAGAAGAGCACGCTGCGGTACGAAACCACGGTTGGCACGTGGCGGTAGACATAGGGAAAGATGAAGCCGCCGTCATGCAGGTAAAAGCGGTCGGCCTTTGCAAGGTGCTCGCCCAAATCCTGAATGGCTGCGGCGATGTTGTAAACCGGCGTGGCGTACGGCTCCGGATACGGCTGCTTGAAGCGGAAAATCGGCAGCACGCGCACGCGCTCTGACCACTGAAATGGCGTCAGCGAGTCGCTGCGACGGGTGGCGAGCAGCGTCACATCGTGGCCAAGCTCGCCAAGATGCAGCGCAATCCGTTTCAACTGTTTCTGCGCGCCGCCCATCGCCCGGTCGGGGAAGAGCGGCGTCATCGAAAACATGAGGATATTCATGATCGTCCTTTGGGTGCGCGATTGGGCTGCGGTGAACGATCCTTCCATTCTGCCCGTTGTGGTTTGGCCGCGCCAGGGCAATAATGAGCCGGTTGTCAGTGCCGTATCGCCTGAATACGCCGCGAAACCTTGTCCCCAACCGGGGACGTAATTCGAGTCGGGTGTTCGCGGAGGGTGAGGTTCCTTGGACGATTCCATGAGCGCCGAAACCAGCGCAACGCCGATTTCCGGCGTCGAAGCGCGCCGCGTAGCCCGTAACGCGGGGGCGATAGCCGCCGCGCGCGTGCTCAGCAGCGGCGCTCTGTTCATCTGGCAGATCGTGCTGAGCGCCTGGCTCGGCGTGCGCGAGCTTGGCGTCTATAGCACCGTCATGGCGCTGTTCGCCGTTGCCGTGCCGGTGGCCTCCTTCAGCATGGGCATGATCGTCATCCGCGATGTCGCGCGACGGCCAGCCGACGCCGGACGCTACCTGACGGCAACGCTTTACATCCAGACCTTGCTGGCGCTGCTGGCCTATGTCGGGATCAATCTCGCCGCGCTGTTGCTGGGTTATGAGGCCGAAATCCGCGTTTATGTGGCGATTGCCGGCCTGAGCCTGTTCAGCGACCTCATCGGGAATCTGTGCTTTGACCAGTTGATCGCCCACGAGCGCATGGTCATAGCGTCTCTGGTCGACGTCGGGCATGTGTTGCTGCGAATTGCTCTGGCGGCGCTGGCGCTGCTGGCGGGCTTTGGGCTGCCGGGTGTCTACGTGGCAACGATCGCAAGCGGCCTGTTGCGGTCGCTGGCGCTCGGCGCGGGGTTATGGCGCGCGGGCGTGCGACCTCGCTGGCCGCTGGATCGGACAATCGCATCGCTGCTGGTTATCAATAGCGCACCGCTGGCGCTGTCGGCGTTTCTGTCGCTGGCATACCAGCACACCGACAAGCTGATGACGACCAGTCTGATCGGCGAAACCGGCACGGGCTATCTGCATGCGGCGTTCATCATCATCTACGGCGTGGTCGAACTGCTCAGCACGACGGTTTTGATCGCCACCTATCCGCTGATGTCGCGCGCTTATATGGCTGAAGGCCGCGACGATCTGTTCGGCTTCATCGTGCGGAAACTGGCGCTGTTCACGCTGCTGGTCAGCCTGCCGCTCAGCCTGACGCTGACCTTTTTCGCTCACGACCTGATGACGCCGCTGCTCGGCCAGAATTTCGCGCCGTCGGCGCAGGTGTTGCAGGTGCTGATCTGGTATGCGCTGGTGACGATGGTCGCCAATGTCTTTGCTCAGGCATTCATGGTGCAAAACCGCCAGCGGCGACTGCTCGTCATTCGGGCGTCGGGGCTGGGCGTGAACATCGTCCTCAATCTACTGCTGATTACGCGTTTGGGGCCGGTCGGCGCGGCGCTGGCCTCTGTGCTGGCGGAGCTGTTCGTGCTGGCGCTGCTGCTGTACAACTTCCGCGCGCCCGGCTGGCAAACCCGCCTGTCGCCGGGGCGCGCTCTGCGGATGGCGGCGCTGGGGCTGGCGGTCGCGGCGGCCATGGTGCTGCTCGGCGGCATTCATCCGGCGCTGGGCGTGGGCGGCGGGCTGGCGCTCTATATCGCGCTGGTCCTCGCTGGCGGCGTGCTGGCGTCGGATGACTGGGACCTGCTCTATCGCCTGACCGCAGCCATGCCGGGGGGAGCGCTGCTGCTGCGCTACTGGCGGCGCGACATTCCACTCGGCTGGTGACCGGCTATCGCCTCATCCGCTATTAGTGTACGGAACCGAACATCGCCAGCGTCTGTTCGTGAACAACCGCTGGCTGATCGCTATTGAGCGCGTGTCCGGCATCCGGCACAACCCGCGCTTCGATGTTGGGAATGGTCTGGCGGGCGCGTTCGACCATCGCAACCGCGTCGAAAATGCAGTCGTGTTCGCCGACCAGCAGGGCCGTTGGAGCCTGAATCGTGTTGAGGTCTGCGGCGGCCAGCGGCAGCAGCGGCACCATTTTGCTGCGGTGATAGCGCAGGCTGAGGGCCAGCAGTTCGTAGTCTTCCGGAGGCAGCTTGCACTTCGGCGCAGACAGCACCCGCGCGATGTCCTCGATGGTCGCCTCTCTGGGAAACAGCGTCACGCCAATCGCCCGCAGAGCAAATGACAGCCGGTATGGCACAAGCCCTGCCGGGCAGAGCAGCAGCAGACCCGCGACTCGTTCTGGCGCGTGAATGGCCAGTTTCAACGCCAGCCAGCCGCCGAGTGAAATGCCAACGATGTTCGCGCGCTGGAGGTCGAGCGCGTCGAGCACATCGCACAGCCAGTCGCAATAGCCGCGCCCTTGCGTGGAAGGCCGCGTTGGCGCGCTCATACCGGCGTCGCCGATGATGTCGAGTGCGATGGTGCGGAAATGGCGGCTCAGCGCGGCGATGTTGGGTCGCCAGATCAGCGCGTTCGCGGCCAGCCCGTGCAGCAGGATCAGCGGCGTCGCCTCCTCCGGGCCGGAGACCAGCGCATGCGTCGGGCCAAAGCGGGTCTGAAGCGTCAATTCCTGAAACGGGACCGGCCACGTGGCAAGCTGCGCGCGGTAGGTTCTCATCATGGCCTGGTAGCCGTCAGGCGAACGGTACAACGAGGCATTGTTCAGCATAGTCGCCCTCCGCAAAGCTGTCTGATGCGTGTGAGCATTTCTGATAAACGCCGGTTGCCTTTAATTTTATCTTACAACAACCGGCCATCTCCGTTTCGCGGTATTGGTATGATGCCGGTGAAGGGTCTGGCCGCTGTCGCGCGTTTCGGCAACAATCTGTGGAGGCGTCATTGGGATAATTTGGGATAACGGCGCGCCGGTTCTTGGGATAAAACACGGCATCACATTGGAATTTCGTAACAATGATTTTCGGTTAGGAAAAGGTATGTTTCAGGTTGAAATGCCATTTTTCCGGTCATAATGACTTACAGCACGATCTTTACGCCGTTGGGATAAATTTGGGAAAAATGACTGACTAGTCTGGGATATATGCTTCCCATGTTGCGTTTTGCCGTACCGGTCGTCTGTGGCGTGGTTTCCCTCTTTTCGGCCACGGTGCTGCTCATTCGAGCGCAGCCGCTGCGCGAGAACGCCGCGCATGCCATCCTCCAGACCGATGCCGGTTGCGAGGAACCCTGCTGGCAGGGCATCCTGCCGGGCGAGACGACGCTTGAAAACGCGCTGGCCATGCTACGCGCGCATCCATGGACCGACGAACCGGGCTTTTTCGCGCGCATCGACGCCGTTGGCTGGACATGGACGGGCGTTGAGCCGCATTACATTGACCCGCGCAGACGTAGTATTCTGACCGTGCGTTCCGACGGCGTCGTCGATGGCGTCATTCTGAATACCCGCGTTCCGTTGGGCGATTTCATACTCTGGCTGGGCCAGCCAGACGTCCTCTGGGTCTTTCCCAATCAGGACTATATTGCGGTTTACCAGTCGCAGCGGCTGGAACTCAGGGTACATTTGCGCTGTCCGGCATTCGCCGCCGATTTTTGGCACGCGCCGGTCGAGGTGCGCTGGCGCTATCGCTTGCAGCAATATGATGTTTTTGGCGCTTTTCCGCTCGATCCGAACAACGAGGCGTGGAGAGAGAGAGCGTGGCGCTGCTCTTCCGTACGGTGAAATGCATGTGCCCAAAAATACAACTGCGTTTCGCCTTGTGTGCCGGCTTGCATGGGCGCTGTTCGCCGGCTTCAGCCTCCTGATTGGCCTTGCTCGTTTCGGCCCGCGCCAGCAGCCGGAGTGGCTCGCCTTTCTGCCATCGCCAGACGAAGCCTGCGCGATGCCATGCTGGCACGGCATTCGACCGGGCCAGACGCGCGCGGACGAGGCCATCAGGCTGCTGCGCGCGCACCCGCTCGGCGGGCGGGTCGTCACCAGTTACTACAATCGCGTCAACGGTGATGGCGTGATCGTCTGGGTCGTGGATGCAGGCAATCGGGATGACGCTCGTGGGCCGCTTAACGCGCGCCTGCGCGCCCGCAATCACAGGATCGTCAATATCACGCTGTCGTCGGGGCTGCTGGCGGGCGACGCGCTGCTGGCGCTGGGCCAGCCAACGGGCGGCATGACGCGTATCGTCCAGACGTTGCGCGCGCCGCCGTTTCGCGTTGAGCAGAGTTATGTCTATGCGGACGCGAGCGTTCAGGTGACCAGTCGCGCGCGCTGCCCGTTTATCCGCGCCGATCTGTGGCAGGCGCGCGCCATGGTCGAATTTGGCGAACCGGATGTCACCTACAGTATCGAGCCGGTAGTCCAGACTGCGGCCTATGCCGGTTATCCGCCGCCAACACTCTGGCGCGAGCAGACGATTTGCCGTTAAGCGATCCGGGTTGAAAGGACAGGAGATGGGGCAAAACCACATGATCCGGTTCAGCACGACGGCGCGCGGGGCTGGTCGCTCGGCACGGCGACTGAAACCGTCAGCGCGGCGCTCAATTCGCTCGACGACTGGGCAGCCGAGCCATGATCTGTCCGGCTCGGAGCGCCTTGTCTGCTTATCGCGCGACCGTTACAATTCGCCTGCTTTGTTTCTGGCCGGGCGCGCGCCCGGCGATCCATCCAACAGGCGAAAGGTGTTCACGTGCAGCAGTATTCCGACACGATTGATCAGATTGTGCAGCAGGTTCACGGCGTCAACGAGGTGAAAGTCCTCGAAGCGCCGCAGGTGGGGCGCGCCGACCGGCGCAACGAATTGCTGATGTTCGCCAAGCCGGAACTTTTCATGGTCGCCGATCCGGAGCACACGCGCGCGTCGCTCAACATGATCTTCGAAAAGCTGGCGGCGTTCGACGCGGAGGTCGACGGTGTGATTATCGTCGGCGGCAAGGCGCTGGAAGACAAGGAGATCATGAACCGGCACTACGGCTTCATCAATACGATGTCGCGCAAGGCATCGGAGCTGGTGAACGCCGAAGACCGCGCGAAGATCGAAGAACTGCTCGGCGTCTCGCTGGACGAATACAAGCTCTACGGCGGGCATGAATTTCTGAAGGCGCACCCTCAGTACAACGCGCAGACGCTTGACGAGCTGTGGTTTACGAAGAAGTCGCAGAAAGTGCGCGGTGGATTCTACGTGCAGGCCTACGAGGCGGAAGGCGAGAAGTTCGTGCTGGTCAACGGCTTCCACCCGGTACAGTTGCTACACTTCACCGAGCCTTCGCACCGTATTGTGCTGCTGCTCCTGCATTCGGATACCGACTGGGGCAAGCTGCGTAACGATCTCGTCGGCGCGACCTTCCCGGAAAAGGCAGCGCCTACTTCCATTCGTGGCACGCTCTATGCCAATCCCGGCAACTATGGCTTTGAAACGGTCGATATCGGCAATAACGGCGTCCACCTCTCCGCCGGGCCGTATGAAGGCCTGTTCGAAGTCCTGAATTTCCTCGGCAACCTGCTCGATCTCGATCCGCGCCAGCAGCCGCCGCTGGTGTTGAAGAAGCTGATGGATGCGGGGCTGAGCTATGAAGAAGCGCTGAAGGTGACCGAAAATCCGACCATCGAAGTCGATGGCCGGGCGACCGATCTGTACGGCGCGACCGAAGACGTCAATACCGACGAGGCCGTGGCGCTGTACGTCAACGCCACGCGCGCCTGATCGCGTATTCTGTTCCCTCTCTCAATCAGCTCGTTCGATTGAGAGAGGGAACGCTGTCATTGTCTGCTGGTCAGGGGATATACGTCGCGCGAAAGCGCAACGAAGCCATTATTGGGCCGCCGCTGTTGATGTCTTGCCGAGGTTGACCTTTGGCATGACGTCTTCTGCGAAGATCTGCATCTGTTCCTTCAGCTCTTCAATCGTGTTGGCGGTGAAGTAGGTTCCGCAGAGGTGCGTCACCCCTGCTTCTTCCAGCCGCTGAATTTTCTCCACCAGTTCATCGACTGTGCCGATCAGGTTGGCTTCCTCAAAGGCGATATCGGCCTGATCCTTGAGCGTCGACTGGCGCAGGGAAACCAGATGCTGGTAAATCTGGCTTTTCTCGAACAGGGCGACGGCCTGCTCGTGCGTCTTGCCGATGCAGGTGATGAGCTGCGGCGCGATGTCGATCTTCGTGCCGTCCCGCCCGTTTTCCGCCGCAATCTGGCGCAGATTCTGCACGTGTTGGGCAAGCTGGTGCGCGGGCATGCCCGCCGGCAGCCAGCCCTGCCCGTAGATGGCAGCGCGGCGCACCGCCTGCGGGTTGTTGCCGCCGAAATACAACGGCAGCGGGTTTTGCAGCGGCTTGGGATACATCTCCACGTCTTCAAACCGGTAGTATTCACCGTTCCAGCTTGCGCGTCGCTCGCTGAACAGCACGCGCAAGGCCTGCGCGCTCTCCTCTACCAGATTGCCCCGATGGGCGTTCCAGCCGGGATGAAGCGCTTCAAATTCCTCGCGGTACGCGCCGACGCCGAGGCCGATGATCAGGCGGCCTTTGCTGAAATGGTCGAGCGTGGCGATCTGTTTGGCGACGACCACGATGTCGCGGCGCATGGGTGTGACCAGAATGCCGGTCCCAAACTTGAGCGTGGTGGTTTCCGCGGCCAGATAGGCGTAGGTAATGAGCGGCTCCCAGAAGTTTGGCGGGTCGGCGAATTCCTCGCGCACGTAGCGCTGGGTCGTCATGTGGTCGTTGCCCCAGACGGAATGATAGCCGAGCGCCTCGGCGTGTTTGGCAATTTCAATAAGCTGATCCGGCGTTGGCACGAAAGGCACGGGATACATCATGCCTTCCATGCAAGTCGGCAAGCCTGCGCTGTAAATCATCCTGCTTTCCTTTCTCAAAAAGCCGCGGCTACTGGCGGGCGGCCATCAGTTCCTGAAAGGCGTCCCAGCTTCCGTCGATCAGCGGGATCGGCGTCTCGCCGACGTGAATATCCTTAAACCCGCTCGACGTATGCACGCAAACCAGCGGGCCTTTCTTGCCCAATCCGAGCGACTTGGCCTGTTTGGCCGCGGCGAACGAAATCACGGATGAGATTTCGCCCCACATCCCGGCCCGGCCAAGCTCGGCCTGCGCCGCTTTCATTTCTTCTTCGGTAATCGCCAGCACCAGCCCTTCTGATTCGCGGATGGCGACGACACCGCGATAGCTGTTGACCGGCACGGCGATGGCATAGGCGTCGGATGGCCCGGCATCGACATGGACAACCGGCTGGCCCTCGGCGATCGCGCGTTTCAGCGGCGCGCCAACAGCCGGTTCGCATCCGATGATGTGCGGGATTTCCGGGATGAAGCCATACTGCTTCAGTTCCTTGAAACCCTTGAAGACGCCAAACGTCAGTTCGGCATAGCTGACCGGGATAAAGACCGCTTCGGGAGCGCGGCGGCCCAACTGAAGATAGATTTCGTAGGCAATCGTCTTGTACCCTTCCGAACCGAAGGGGTGGTTGGTCGGCGGGGTGGTGAAGTTGCTCGCCGGGTGGTAGCCCAGTTCGTCGATGATTCGCTGCATCAGCGTCCAGCGGGTGAGCACGTCCGGCACGGCGACAACCGTCTGGCCGTAAGCCTGCAGGAAGCTGGCGACTGCCGGTGGGCGCGGCGTGCAGAGGATGACCGCGTGCAGCCCGGCGCGCGCCGCATAAGCCGCTGCCGCCGCCCCATGGTTGCCCGACGACGCGGCAACCATGCCGGGCGCGCCGACCGCCAGCGCCGCGCTGACCACGCACAGATTGAGGCGGTCCTTGTGGCTCCACGTTGGGTTGCGGCTTTCATCCTTGATGTACAGTTCAAAGTCCCCGTCGACCAGATGCGGCGGGTGCTGAACCAGCGGCGTGCCGCCTTCGCCCATGCTCAGGTTATCGGCCAGCGGCGGCAGCAGCGGCGCGTAGCGCGTCAGGCCGGGCAGCGGGCTGTCAGGCAGCCAGTCGCCCGATTCCGGGTAGTCGTAAACGATTTCCAACGGCGCTTTAAAGCCCTCGCGCTCGCAATTCGGGCAGCCGGCCACAATCGGCGGGTAGAGCGGATACTCCGCGCCGCAGAACAGGCAGCGCTGGGCTCTGGCTGTGGATTGCCCGGTAGCGATCCTGCCGGGCGCTGTTTCCGGTGTAGTCATCGGTACTCTCGTTTTGCCTAATGGATGCCTATTTTGATCGGGCGAGCATCTCTTCGACCATCGGCTTGACGGTCTGAGCGAACTCGCGCAGGGTTTCGTGCAGGCCGCCGCTCTCCGTACGATGGGGCAGGAAGGTGATGTCGGTAATGCCCATTTCGGCCACCCGCGCAACCTTCTGCGCGACTTCTTCAGCCGTGCCCGCCCAGCAGAATTTGTCGACAAAGCTGTCTGGGATGAGATGCACGTTTTCCTTGAGCAGGTTGTAATCGCGCTTGGCGATGATGCGCTCCAGTTCGTCCGGCACTTCCAACCCAACGCGCTTCACGAAAGCGCGGTCGGGATAGCTCGTCCACAGGAATACGCCAACCATCGGCTTGACGGCCTCGATAGCCTCCCGGCGGTCTTTGCTGATGCAGGCGTCAACCCGCGAGATGATCGTCAGATCGCTCAGCGAGCGCCCGGCTTTGGCCGCGCCTTTTTCGATCATCGACAGGGCGTGGCGAATGCCGACCGGCTCGGCATAGGTGGCGATCATGACGCCATCGGCGACTTCACCACCGACCTGTAGCACCAGGTCGCCGCGCGAGGCCACGACAATCGGGATGTCGGCGCGCGTTTTGAAATTGAGCCGCCCGTTGTGAAACCGGATGACTTCGCCCTGAAAATCGACCGTTTCACCCGCCAGCAGGCGGCGAATCAACAGGATCGCCTCGCGGATGGCTACCGCGGGTTTAACGCGCTGAATGCCCATCGGCGGAAAGCCCGTCCCGCCCGCGCCGATGCCCAGCACCGCGCGACCGCGCGAAACTTCGTCCAGCGTGCCGATGGCCATCGCCGTGAGCGCCGGGTGCATCGAATACGGGTCGGCGATGAACGTGCCGATCTTGGGCCGCGTCGTGCGTTCGGCGGCGACCGTGCCCATGACGTACATGTCATGGAAGAACTTTTCGTTCGTCACCCACAGCGTTTCATAGCCCAGCGCTTCACAGTCTTCGACCAGTTGCGCGTATTCGTCATACGTCTCGTCGGTCCAGAACAGACCGGCGCCCAGCTTCAGCTTCATGCCTCAGCCTCTCAGTCGATTATGTGCAGCTCGCGGCCGAGCGTCGTCAGCAGTTCATTGCCACCTTCGCGCACGACGAACGGGTCTTCGACGTGCAGCGCGCCCAGACCGTATTCGTAGTAGGGTGTTTCGATATTGATGACCGTGCCTTCTTCCAGCACTTCGGCGTTTCCAGGCGCGATCAGCGGCTGTTCGTAGACCTCCGCGCCGATGCCGTGGCCCAGATGATGCCGCCGGTAATGCGGCGCGCCCGCCGCGCGTGTCGCTTCCAGAGTCAGGTCAAAGACCTCGCCTCCGGTCATGCCGGCGCGGGTGGCTTCGATGGCGTGCAACTCGCCCTGTAGCATGGCGTTATAGATCGTCTGCGCGCGTTTGCTCGGCTCGCCCAGACTGAAATTGCGCGCCAGATCCGACCAGTAACCCTGATAGGTGCAACCGACATCAAACCAGATGGTGTCGCCGCGCCGCAGCGGTGTGCGGTCGGGCAGCACCTGCCCCGCGACCGCGTTGCGCCCGAAACGGATGAGCGTAAAGCGAGGCACACCGCCTTGGCTGACGACCGAGCGCTCGAACTCTCGCGCCAGCTCGTATTCCGTCACGCCCTGACGGGCAATAGCCGCCGCCGCCATGATCGCGTTCTCGGTCACGCGGGCCGAAGCGCGAATACGCCGGATTTCTTCGGCGGTTTTCACGCGCCGCACCCAGCGCAGCATTTCCGTCGCCGGAACGAACTCCGCGCCCGGCAGCGCCTCTGCCAGCTTTTCCCAGAACCCACGGCGCAGCCCCAGCTCGTCCACGCCGATTTTGCCGTTGGCCAGCCCGGCGGACTTCAGCGCGGCGACCAGCGCTTCCAACGGCCCCGGCTGCGCCTTGCTCAAATCGGCCAGTGATTGCAGGCGGCGTTCTGCGTCGTTCAGCTCCACGCCGACCGGGTCTTCGCGGTAAAACGTGCCGAACGTAAACGCCCCGCGCAGCGTCTCGAAACCGTCGAGCACCTGATCGACTTCAATGGTCGGCGAAATGAGGAACGGCTCTGTTGGGCGGTCGGCGGTGACGAGGGCGTAGCACTGGCCTTCGTGCGGGAACATCTGCAAGGACACGTTCCAGATGCCGGTGAAGTAATGGACGTTCTCGATGGTCGTTGCGACAATCGCGTCCAGACCCTGCTCCGCCATTTTGGCTTTCAATCGTTCAACATGAACCAGCATCGCTTTCTCCAAACAGATTGGGGCGGCGGTTAGCGCTCGCCTAGATAAGCCCGATACACTTCTTCCGACTGCTTCAGTTGCTCAGCGTTGCCCTGGTAGCGTATCGAACCCAGTTCAAGCACGAAGCCGTAGTCGGACGCTTCCAGCGCGCGTCTGGCGTTTTGTTCCACCAGAACGATGGTCGTGCCGGAAGCGTTGATTTCTTCAATCACACGGAAAACTTCATCGACCAGCAGCGGGGCAAGGCCAATCGTCGGCTCGTCGATGAGCAGCACTTTCGGTTTGAGCATGAGCGCGATGGCGAATTCCACCATCTGCTGCTGGCCGCCGCTGAGGTTACCGACCGGCGTGTGGCGCTTCATACGCAGGATTTCGAAGCGCTCGCACAGCCGGTCAATGTCTTTCATGACCTGCCGCTTGTCTTTGCGGATGTAGGCCCCCATTTCCAGATTTTCCTGCACGGTCATCTGAGGGAAGTTGGACCGGCCACCGGGAATGAAGGCTATGCCCCGTTTGAGCAGCTCAAGCGTTGGCAGACCGGTGATGTCTGCCCCTTCGTACAGTATCTGGCCGCGCGATGGCTTCACCAGCCCGAAGATGGTGCGCAGCAGCGTCGTCTTGCCCGCGCCGTTCGCGCCGATGACGGTGACGATCTGTCCGTGCTCGACGCGCAGCGAAACGTTCCTGAGGACTTCGATTTCCCCGTATCCGGCATCGACGTTGCGCAGTTCGAGGATGACGTTGTCAGTGGCCAAAGTATGCCTCCCGCACTTTCTCGTCCATCCGCACATCGCGTGGCAGGCCGTCGGCGATCTTGCGGCCGTAGTCCAGCACGACGATGCGCTGCGAGATGTCCATGACGAGCCGCATGTTGTGTTCGACCAGCAGGATTGTTTTGCCCTGCCGGTTCAGGTTCAGAATGTGGTTCATCATGTGCGTGACCATCTCGCCGCTGACGCCTGCCGCCGGCTCGTCGAGCATGATGACGTCGGGGTCGGGCATGAGCACGGTGGCAAATTCCAGCAGTTTGCGCTGGCCATAGGAAAGATGGCGCGCTTCGAGATGCCGGACGTTATCCAGCCCCACCATGTCGAGCAGTTCACGCGCCCGTTCGGTGGCGGTGTGTTCCAGATGGTGAATGCGGCTGGTCCCCAGCATACGCGCGATCAGGTTTTCCTCCTGATGCTGCTGCACGGCAGCGAGCATGTTTTCGAGCACGGTCATTTCGGGGAACGTCCGCACGTCCTGGAACGTGCGCCGGATGCCCTTGAGCGCGATTTTGTCCGGGCGCAGGTTGCTGATATCCTCGCCCTTGAACAGGACACGCCCGCCGTCGATCTTGAGAAAGCCGGTGACGCAGTTGAACAGCGTCGTCTTGCCGGAACCGTTCGGGCCGATCAAACTGAGCAGTTCGCCCTCATAAAGTTCAAAACTGACATCCTGCAGGGCGGTGACGCCGAGGAAGTGCTTGGTCAGATTCTGGATTTGGAGTACCGGAGGTCGCTCAGGCTGCATCGGGCTTCGCCTCCGTTCTGGTGCCGCGCAGGCGTTGCAGCGCCCGTTCGATCAGGCTGTCCAGCCCTTCGGGCAGGAACCGGATGACGATGAGCAGGATCAGCCCGTAGATCAGTTGCTGCCACGCGGGCGGTACATCGGTCACGATTTCCAACAGGCGCGGCAGCAGCGAGAACAGCACCGCGCCGAGGATGACGCCGCGCATGCTGCCCGCGCCGCCGACGAACACGATGATGAGCAGGTTCAGCGTATAGCTGATCGTCAGTTCGGACGGGCAAACGACCGTGATGTACTGGGCCTGAAAGCTGCCCAGCGCGCCGATGATGGCCGCGCCGGCAATGAACGCCAGCAGCTTGTAACGCTTGGGATAGATGCCCATCGCAGACGCGCGCACTTCATCCTGACGCACGGCGGCGAAGGCTCGCCCAATGCGCGACTGCGTCAGCCGCCAGTAGATAAGAATTGCCAGCCCCAGCAGCGGCAGCAGCAGGTAGTAGTAATGGACCGGCTCGACTACCGTAACCGGCCCCGAACCGGGGATATGCAGCACCGGGCGCGGCACGTTCTGCGTACACATCGGGCCGCCTGTGATGTCGTAGGCGTTGTTCGCCAGCAGTTGAGCGATGATGAGCGCGCCCAGCGTGCCGATGGCGAACGAAACTTCGGAGATGCGGAAGAAGGCGATTCCGCTGACGAGCGCCAGCAGGCCCATCGCAAAAGCCGAAAGCAGCAGGCTGCCAATAAAGTCGAGGCCCAGACTCGGTGCGACCAGCGCTGTGACATACGCGCCGACGCCGTAGAATACCGGATGCCCCAGCGACACCGCGCCGACGTGGCCGGCGCTCAGGTCGAAGCTGAGCGCGAAGATGATCCACATCACTGTGGTGATCATCACGTTGACAAGGTAATTCGTGGTGGCAAGCTGTGGCAGGATGACGAGAAAACCGGCGACCAGCAGCCACAGCACGATCTGCACGCCGCGTTTCACAGCCCGACCCTCCTGCCAAACAACCCCTGCGGGCGTACGAACAGGATCAGCACAAACAGCCCAAACGAAACCACGTCACGATAGGCATACGAGACATAGCCACTGAATAACGCTTCCACCAGCCCGAGCAGGAACGCGGCGAAGAACGCGCCGTTGACCTGTCCCAGACCGCCCAGAATGACCGCTGCCAGCGCCTTGAGAGTCAGCAGGGAGCCCATTGTCGGCATCACGCTGAAAAGCGGCGACATCAGCGCGGCGGCAAGCCCGGCCAGACCGCTGCTGATGGCAAACGTGATCATGGCGATTCGTGGCACGTCGATGCCGACGATCTGGCACATTTCGCGATTCTGCGAGACGGCGCGCATCGCTTTGCCGGTCTGTGTGTGTTTGACGAACCATTGCAACGCCAGAAAGATGAAGATCACCGCTACCAGAATGATCAGCCGCTGGACCGAAATGCGAATGTCCATGATTTCGATGATCTGGCGCGAGTAGATCGTCGGTGTCTGTTTCGGGTCACTGGTGAAGAGGATGAGCGCGAGATTTTGCAGCACGATGGAAATGCCCAGCGTTGCCACTGCCTGCACGCGCCAGCTTCGATTGAGAATCGGGTGAATGACCACCCGCTCGATGAGAAGACCTACCAGCGCAGTGACCACCACGACCAACACGACGATCAACGGATAGGGCAGCGTGATACCCGACAGGTTGAGCAGCAAAAACAGCGTGTAGCCGCCAACCATGAAGATATCGCCGTGTGCGAAGTTGACCAGCCGCGCCACGCCGAAGATCAGCGACAGCCCCAGCGTGATGAGCGCATAAAACGCGCCGAGGGTCAACCCGTTAATGATGTGTTCGATGAAAATAACAACTTCAATCGGCATGAAGTGCAGCCTTTGGCGAGACCGCAACGAAGCGTCTGCGCGTCTGATCGCCAGAGCGAATGCTACCGGCAAGCGCGGCAAAACGTCGTGCCTGTGCAGGTGTACGGAAATGTGTCGTGGTAGAGCGCGGGCCTGTTGCGGCCACGCGCTCCACCATTAACAAGCAATATTTATGAACCGGCTTCCTCGTCTGCGACTTCCGTGGCTTCTGCCTCAGCTTCGTCGCCGCGCGGAATGGGCCGCAGTTCGATGGTTCCGACGAATACAGGCTGGCCGTCCTCGATAGTCTGGATGGTGCCGAATGGATAGGCCTGGTTATGGTCGTCGAATTCGATATGGCCAATCGGCGTGTCGATGGAGAGCGCCTTCAGTTCCTGGCGAATGGTCTCCGGGGTGGCTTCTCCGTGGTTCAGAATGGCGTTGCGGATGGCTTCAGCGATCACGTAGCGCGTCGTGTAGTACGACATCCCGCGGTGGGGCGAGTTGGGCGTGCCAAAACGCTCCAGGAAGCGCTGGTCGTGTTCGGGATCGAGGCCGGCAGCCCAGAACGAAAATTCGAGCACGCCTTCACTGATGGTCGGGTCGTCCGCGGTGTATTCCAGGAAGAGCGGGGAAGTGAGCGTGCCGCGCGAGTAGATGGTCGCGTCGATGCCGACTTCGCGCAGTTGGCGCATGAAGGTCGAACCGTCGCGCTCGGTCATGACGACCAGCAGCGCGTCGGGGCGGCTGGCGCGAATACGCGTTAGCGCGGAGCGATAATCGGCAGTGCCAAGGTCAAAGTAGTCCTCGCTCACGATTTCGACGCCGTGCTCCTGCAGCAACGGAATGTAGGACGCGAGCGCGCCACGCCCGAAGTCGGTGTTTTCCGCCACCAGAGCGATGCGCTCCGTGCCTTCCGCAATGCGCTCGGCGAAGGCGTACGCCATGATCAGGTCGTCGGGATTCACGCGGAACTGCCAGATGTTGCCGCCGACGCCCATGCCCTCGTAAATGCTCGGACTGGTCGATGTGGCGGACACTGCAGGCACACCGCCTTCAGCGATAATTGGCTGCGCGGCAACCGTCGCCGAGCTGCACCCGCCGCCGAGGATGACATGAACCTGCTCGATTTCGATCAACTGGCGAACCGCGTTGACCGCGTCGGTGGGATTGCATTTGTTATCGACCACCACCAGCTCCAGCGGATGCCCTTCGATTTCGCCGCCCAGGTCTTCAATCGCCAGGGTGGCGCCATACTGAAAACCTTCGCCCAGAAAGGCAATCGGCCCGGTCATCGGCGCGTAAAGACCGATCTTGATCGGCTCCGCATCCTGCGCGCTGACCGGCGCGACCAGCGTCAGGGCGCACAAGGCCATGACGGCGAGGGACAGGCGGAAAATGCGACGTTTCATGAACAGCCTCCACAAATAAAGAACTAAGGCGGGTAAGGGTGTTTCAAAAAGTGAAACAGCGTTTCATCTATCGCCGTTATAACATTGTACCGTCTCGCTGACATTCGACAACTTTTTCAAAGTTTTCCGTGTTTTGTTTGTGCAAAAGGTGCTACGGCTGGTGTGATCGGGCGTCGCCCTGAACGTACATCGAGATGTTATCGGCGATTTCTCTGACCAGTGGGATCAGATTGTCGACATTGACCTGCAGATTGGGTATCAGGTTGCGCGGATAAGCGAGGCTGACGCCTGCAACAACCTCCTGCCGGCGGTTGAAAACGGGCGCGGCGACTGCGCCAATGTCGTGAAAGTGCTCGCCGTGGTTGACCGCATAACCCGTCCGGCGAATTTCATGTATCTGCGCCCACAATGTTTCAGGGTCGGTAATGGTTGTCTCGGTATAGGCGCGAAACAGCCGGGAGTTGATGAAGGCATTGATAAAGCTATCGCTTTGATACGCGAGCAGGATTTTGCCCAGCGCGGTGGAATGCAAGCCTGTCGACCCGCCCGGTTCCACCATCACTTTGATGCGCCCGCGACCATCGAGCACGGCCAGATACACAACCTGATAGCCGTTTAGCGTGCCCAGATAAAAGTTGTAGTCAAAGCGGTCGGAATAGCTCTCGAACACTTTTCGGGCATAATGCGGCAGCGGATTGTGATGCATGTACAAATTGGCCAGCTTGATGACTGCGGGGCCGAGCGCATAGCGCTGCGTCTCCGGGTCGCGTTCCAGAAAACCCGCGCCTGCCAGCGTCGTCACCAGCCGGGCAACCGTTGCCGGGTTCATGTCCAGTTCGCGGGCCAGCTCGCGAATGCCCCACGAGGTTCGAGTTGGGCTGAAGGCATTTAGTATGCGCAACCCTTTGGCCAGCGTCTGGCTGGGTAGCATTTCAATTACAGGCGGTTGTTCCATGACTCCTCGTTTGCGTAAAGCGTTGATGCTCAATCAATATTTCAAGCATAGCAGAGCGTTTCTTGGCAGCAAAAATTCACCCCGCTGTTTGGCGCAGGTGGTGAGCCGGTAGGCGTTAGAGGAGGGAGCGTCGGATGGATCTGTTTCGACTGGATGACCGTATCGCGCTGATCACGGGCGGCAGCCGTGGGATCGGGCTGGCGATTGCCCACGCCTACGCCAGAGCGGGCGCGCATGTCATCATCACGGCCCGGGGCGCGGATGCGCTTGAAGCTGCCGCCCGGTCAATTCGGACCGAGAGCGGCTCCGCCGAGGCGCGCGTCCTCGACGTCGCCGATATTGAGGCCGGGCAGGCATTGGTTGAAGCCATCGTCCAGGAGCACGGACGCCTCGACATTCTGGTGAATAACGCCGGTATGAACATTCGCGAACCGGCGGTTGACGTTCAGCCCGATCATCTGGAACGCATCCTGAATGTCAATTTGCGCGGCGCGTTCTTTCTGAGCCAGGCCGCCGGCCGGATCATGCTGGCACAGCGACGTGGCAAAGTGATCAACATCGCCTCGCTCAGTTCGTTCATCGGATTATCCCGGCTGGCGGCCTATGCCATGAGCAAGGGCGCATTGTTGCAGATGACGCGCGTGCTTTCGACCGAATGGGCGGCGTATAACGTTCAGGTAAACGCCATCGCTCCGGGCTTTATCGTGACCGACCTCAACCGGAAGCTGTGGGAAAACGAAGCTGTGCGTAACTGGGTGCTCGGCAACACGCCTGCCGGACGTCTGGGCAGCGCGGATGATATTGCCGGCGCGGCCATCTTTCTGGCTTCCAGAGCCTCCGACTATGTGACCGGGCAGGTGATCATCGTCGATGGCGGGTTGCTGGGTGGCGGGCCGTGGCCGCTGTGAGCGCCTCTATCATTTGACTGCTTTAGAACATTTGTGCAAAATCTGGCTGCTGTGCTGGATTGTTCCGAGGAGGCGCGTATGACTTCACTGTCATGGAACCAGATTCATGCCTGGCGGCTGGAGCGGCATTTTCTTTCCAAGCGGGCGCGGCGGGAAACGCTGCTGGACGTGGTTTCGCGGCTGGTCGGCGTCCACGCACAGGTGATGTCCGCGGCGGAACTATCTTTGTGGGCGAGGATTGAGGATCTCCGTCAGCAGGACGTTGGAAACGCGCTCTGGGAAAAGCGGTTACTGGCGAAAACATGGGCCATGCGCGGCACGCTGCATCTGCTGACAGCGCGCGACTTTCCGCTGGTCGTCAGGGCGCTTGGAAACAGCGTCGCCAACTTTTACCGCCGTGGAAGCTGGCTGAAGTTTAACAACCTCAGCCTGCAAGAGCTTGAAACGCTGGTGACAGGCGTGCGCGATAGGCTATCCGATGAGCCGGTCACGCGGGAGCAACTCGCCAGCAGATTGGCCGAACACGTGGGCCAGCCACACCTGCGCGACCGGCTTCTGTCCGGTTGGGGAGTGCTGCTCAAGCCGGCTTCTCATGCTGGCTATCTCGCGTTTGGGCCGAACCGGGGGCAAAACGTAACGTTTGTGCGTCCCGATCTCTGGCTGGGCGAATGGCAGGAGGTCGATCCGGACGAGGCGCTCGAAGAAGTTGTGCGGCGCTATCTCAACACCTATGGCCCGGCCACCACGGACGAATTTGGCCGCTGGTGGGGTATTGATGTGTCTAAGGCAAAGCGCCTGTTTACCCGCCTTGGGGATGATCTGGTTCAGGTTGACGTCGAAGGCTGGCGGGGATGGATGCTGGCATCTTCGATAGACGCCATCAGGGCGATGCCCGAACCGGACGTTGTTCGCCTGCTGCCGCATTTCGATGTCTATGTGGTGGCGCTGGGGCGGCAAAGCGATGTGCTGGTTCCTGCTGGCCATCGGGCGCGTATCTACCGCAATCAGGGTTGGATTTCGCCTGTTGTCCTCGTCGATGGTCGCATGGTCGGGGTGTGGGAATATGAAAAACGCCGCGGGAAGGTCGCGGTGACGGTCGATCTGTTCGAGCCGGCGGATGACCGCATTCGCGCCGGCATTCAGGCCGAAGCCGAACGCCTGGGCCGCTTCCTCGAATTGGAGCCTGTAGTCGCGTATGCCTGAAAGTAACAAGCGCTGGCCCTCTTCACCGTTTTGTTTTGAAACCCGCCATCCATCCGGCTGGTATTCTCCGGCTGAAAGCGGTATAGACTTATACGCCGGACAGGAATGTGCGTGTCCGGCTCGCACACAGAGGGTGTCGCCATGAAAGCCATCATGGTCATGTTCGACTCGCTGAACCGGCATATGTTGCCGCCCTATGGCTGCGACTGGGTTCACGCGCCGAACTTTGCGCGGCTGGCCGAGCGTACCGTTACGTTCGACCGGTGTTATATCGGCAGTATGCCGTGTATTCCGGCGCGGCGCGAGCTGCATACGGGCCGCTACAACTTCCTGCATCGCAGTTGGGGGCCGCTGGAGCCGTTCGACGATTCGATGCCGGAAATCCTCAAAAACAACGGCGTTTACACGCACCTGACGACCGACCACCAGCATTATTTTGAAGACGGTGGCGCGACGTATCACACGCGCTACAGTTCGTGGGAGTTCTCGCGCGGGCAGGAAGGCGACCCGTGGAAAGGGCAGGTGCGCGACCCGGAAATCCCCGAATCACTGACGACTCCCCGGCCCCGGCTGTGGCGTCAGGACTGGGTGAACCGCCAGTACCTGCGGGAAGAAGAATGCATGCCGCAGGCGGTCACGTTCCGGCGCGGGCTGGAGTTCATTCGCAAAAATCACCGGGAAGATAACTGGTTTTTGCAAATAGAGACGTTTGACCCGCACGAGCCGTTCTACACGCAGCAGGCATACAAGGACCTCTATCCGCACGATTATCCCGGCCCGCATTTCGACTGGCCGAATTACGACGATGTGCGCGAGACCCCAGAGCAGGTGCAGCATTTGCGCTATGAATACGCCGCGCTGGTCAGTATGTGCGACCATTATCTGGGCCGCGTGCTCGACATCATGGACGAATTGAACCTGTGGGACGACACGCTGCTGATCGTGAACACGGATCATGGCTTCATGCTGGGCGAGCGCGGTTGGTGGGCCAAACTGATCCGCCCGTTTTACAACGAGATCGCGCACATGCCGCTTTTCATCTGGGACCCGCGCTGCCGCCGCCGCAACGAACGCTGCGACGCGCTGGTGCAGACGATTGATCTGCCCGCCACGTTGCTGGAATTCTTTGGCATCGAACGCCCGCCGGATATGCAGGGTGTGCCGCTGGCCGATACGATCGCCAACAACACGCCGGTTCGGGAGGCGGCGTTGTTCGGCAACCATGGCAGCCATGTTTACGTGACGGATGGCCGGTATGTTTACATGCGCGCGCCGGTCAATCCCGATAACGGCCCGATTAACGAGTACACGTTGATGCCAATGCACATGCGCGAATTGTTCTCGCCGGATGAACTGCGCGCCGCGTCTCTGGTTCCGCCGTTCAGCTTCACCAAGGGCTGCCCGCTGCTACGTATTCCCGGCGGCGGCATCGACCATCACTATAACGCTTACGAAATCGGCCATCTGTTGTTCGATCTCGAAACCGACCCGCAGCAGCAATCGCCGATCAACGATCCGGCAGTCGAAGCGCGCATGATCGAACATATGGTGCGCCTGATGCGCCTGAACGATGCGCCGCCTGAGCAGTACGTGCGGCTGGGGCTGGAAGCTCAGTGACCTGAACCGCC
Source organism: Chloroflexota bacterium (assembly GCA_003242205.1). Lineage (GTDB taxonomy): Bacteria > Chloroflexota > Anaerolineae > Aggregatilineales > Phototrophicaceae > ZC4RG36. The sequence continues at coordinate 20,973 of QGUR01000019.1, forward strand.
GTTGCAAGCCATGACGGCCTTTTCATCATCGTCAGCGACGAACGGGACTTTTGCTGTTAGTCCTGTTCGCTTTGTTTCGAGATGGCGCGGCGCGGGAGGGTAGCCCGAATGTTGGCGAGAACCTCGTCCGTGAGCGTCGTTCCGGCGGCTTGCAGCGCCAGAAACAGCGCGCCGACTACCGGCGCGAAGGCCGCTTCATGCACGCGACTCGCCGGAGAGCGGCGTTCAATGGCGCGTGCGAACGGTTCGGAGATAAATCTTCCTGATTGAAACACGCCGCCGGTGGTGTAAACGTCCAGCCCGGCGTCGATCTGGCCCAGCCGCTCGATCACGGTAAGCGCCAAATGCGCGAGGTCGGCGGCGGCATTGGCCAGCAGGGTCGTGGCAACGGCATCGCCCCGACTGGCCGCTGCTGCGACAACCCGGCATAGACTCGCGATTTGCGTCCGGTCGATGGCAGACCGGTAAATGGCGGCGTGCAGCTCTTTCAGCGAAGTCAGGCCGAAATGCTGCGGAACCAGCTCGCTTAGCAACGTCGGTGCGCCTCGACCATCCGCCGCCTGCGTGATGGCGCGCAGGGCGTTGATGCCGATGTCGTGGCCGCTGCCCTCGTCGCCCATGATATAGCCCCAGCCGCCCGCCAGCGCTTCACGCCCATCCGTTAATCGCCCGTAGGCGACTGCGCCGGTTCCTGCGATCACGACCACACCGGGCCGTGCCACACTCGCGCCCGCCAGCGCCGTGACCGAATCGTGGTAGGAATGGACGGAGGCGTGGGGCAGGAGTTCCTGAACAAGCGCCTGCGCCTGTTCCATCGCGCCTGTCATGCCGAGAACGGCGTGTGTGATCTGCTCTGGCGTTTGTCCGGCTGCTTCCAGCGCTGCGAGGGTCGAATCGGTCATGGCGCGGCGCAGCCGTTCCGGCCCACCGGGTTCGTGGTAGTGATTGGCCGGTCCGCCCGGCCCTGCGCCGAGGATCTGGCCATCTGTCGTTGCCACGAGCGCCAGACTGCTGGACTGGCCGCCATCGACGGCGAGGACCAGCGGAGGATGAGAAGTCGTCGCCATGACTTTTGCTTCCGTATTGTGTGAGGCAATGCGCTTGCAGTGGTTTGAGTTTACCAATCAGAAGGGGTAAAACCACCGGCGATATCCGGTCACAAACGTTGCTCGCCGAGCGGCGCACGGCATGAGTCTAGTGCGCGGGCAGGGCGTGTCAAGCGGGGGCCATATGACAGGCGACTTGCTCGTAGGGATCGCCGAAGTTGACATCACGCCGCCTGCCGGAAAACGCATGGACGGCTATATTTCGCGTGAGGAGCCGGGTCTGGGCGCGCATGATGCGTTGCTGGCGCAGGTTCTTCTGCTGGAGCACGACGAAAAACGCGCTGCCATTGTTGCCGTCGATACGCTGGCTGTCAGCAGCGGCTTTGCCGGTGCGCTGCGAGAGGCGCTGGCAGGCGTCCTCGACACGCAGCCGGCAGCCATCCTGATCTGTGCTTCCCATACTCACGCAGGGCCATGTGGGTTGCAAAACTGGTTTCCTCCCGGCGCAGCTCCCGAATTGGATCAGAAACTGGTCGAAGCAGTCAGCGAGCAGATCATGGACGCGGCGCGGGCGGCGCTCGATAACCGCGCGCCGGCTGTCTTAACGGCGTCGGTTGGGCAGCTCGCGGGCGTTGGCGGAGATCGTAATGAGCCGGAGCGGTCTGTCGATCAGCAGATCACGGTATGGCGCTTTCGGCATCACGACGGTCAGCCGCTGGCGATTGTTTTTCACTACGCCTGCCACCCGACCGTGCTTGGCGCAGACAACCGGCTATATTCCGCGGACTTTGTCGGCGCGGCGCGGCGGCGGATTCGCAAGGCCTTTCCCGGCGCTGTGCCGGTGTTCATCAATGGGGCTGCGGGGAACATCAGCACGCGCTTTCTGCGCCGCGAGCAGTCATTCGAGGAAGTTGAACGGCTGGGGCAGATCGTTGGCGACCGGGTTATCGCCCTCGTCGCGGAGGGCAAGCCGGAGCCTGTAGCGCTTGCCTGGGCTACCGAAGCTCTGGAACTTCCATTTCGTCGCTTCGCCGCGCCGTCTGAGCTATCTCGGCCAACAGCCGCCAGCCGTCTGGAAGTGGTAAGGGCGGAAGGGCGGGCGATTGAAACGCAACTGGCGCGGGCGCTTGCGGGACGTCACACGCAAACGGCGGTATTGAGCGCGTTTCGTATCGGCTCATGGATACTCGTCGGCGTACCGGGCGAGCCGTTTGACGAACTGGCGCTGGCGGTACGTGCGGAATGGCCGGGCGCGCTTATTGCCGGGTACGCCAATGACTATCTTGGCTACTTTCCGTCTCAGTCTGCCATTGAGATGGCGACGTATGAAGCGCTTTCATCCCCTTACGACGTTCGGGCGCACGAGCTGCTACGAGACGGTGCGCGGCGGTTGATCCGGCAACTGTTGTCTAACTTCAGATCAGTCTAAACAGGGTGCAGCGGGATTTCAAAATTAGAACCATAGGTGATTAAATCCGGTTCTAAAAAGTGCTATTATATCAAGTGGAGTTAGGGTGAACGTTCAACTACTTTGCCCCGACACCGCCGGTAGCCAAATCTATATTCTGCAAGGAGATTATTCCATGAATGTCGTTAGACGAAGCCGATCTCCGCTCTTTTTTCTCGCGCTGATAAGTATGTTGTTATTGAGTATGGGTGTATCGGCGCAGGACGCGCCCGTCACCGTTACCCTCTGGATGCACGTGCATCCGCCGCGCCTGCCCCTCGATGAAGAGCTAATCGCCCAGTTCGAAGCGGAAAACCCGGACATCAATGTTGAATACACAACCGTGCCGGATCAGGAGTGGGACACGACCCTGTCGACCGCTCTGGCCTCCGGCAGCGGCCCTGATCTCTTCAATCAGGCGACGTTCGCCATCGGCCAGTTCTACGCTCAGGGTGTGCTTGCGCCGGTGGATCCGATCGCCGCGGGTTATGAGAGTCAGGAGGCGATTTACGAGGCGTATGAAGCGGGCGAGTCGCTGCTGGCCGGCGCGACGTTCGACGGCACGCTTTACGGCCTGCCGACGGAGTTGAGTGGCTACGCCTGCTACACGAATGATGATCTATGGCGGGCTGCTGGTCTGGACCCTGCCACCGATTTCCCGGCAACCTGGGAGGAAATGCAACGCGTTGCGGAACAGCTAACCGTGCGTGACGAGAGCGGTGCGCTGACTCAGCGTGGCTTTGACTTCATCTGGAGCAATCCGATTTTCATGCTGCTGATCTTCAATCCGATGGTTCAGCAGTTGGGCGGTAACATGATCGACGAGGTTAACTACACGGCCAGCATCAACACGCCCGAAGTCAAACAGGTCATGCAGTACTGGTACGACTGGGTAAATACCTGGAATCTGGGCGGGCCGCAGTACACTTTCACGCGCGATGCGTTCCTCGCTGGTCAGCTTGCCATCGACTGCGATGGCGGCAACTGGTTTGCGCCACAGGCTGAAGAAGCGGGCATCAACTACAGCATTCACCCGCAGCCGCGCTGGGAAAACGCCGTCAACGATAATGCGATGGCGAACTACGCCTACTTCTTCATGGTGAATTCGGCGGCTGCGCCTGAGGTTCAGGAGGCGGCGTGGCGGCTGGCCGGTTTCCTGACATCCTTCCCCGACCGCTATCTTGACACCGCCGGCCTGTTCCAGGCGAAGGCGGATTTTGTCGCGTCCGAGGCTTTCCAACAGAACGAGATCATGCCGGTCTTTCTGGAAGAAATGGGCAAGAGCAGCTATCACCCGCGCATTGCAGGCTTCTTCGAGGTAGCTGACGCGTTAATGCGCACCCGCGCCGGGAAAATAATTGGTGGCGGGAACAG